>NZ_LSFI01000050.1 GCF_001642325.1 Thermodesulfatator autotrophicus
AAACTTCTGCTTGCTCATCTCCTCTCCTCCTCAAAGAAGTCGTTATTTTCTAAAAGCAAAACAAAATGGAGCCCACGACCGGACTCGAACCGGTGACCTCTTCCTTACCAAGGAAGTGCTCTACCTCCTGAGCTACGTGGGCTCGTATAAAAATGGAGCGGGAAACGGGACTCGAACCCGCAACCCTCAGCTTGGAAGGCTGATGCTCTACCAATTGAGCTATTCCCGCTCCCAAGCTTCAACTAAATGGTGGAGAGGGGAGGATTCGAACCTCCGAAGGCTACGCCATCGGGTTTACAGCCCGACCCCTTTGGCCACTCGGGAACCTCTCCACAAAAACGGCAGGTCAAGTTCACCCTGACCTGCCGTAACCGAAATATAACAACAGTTAACTAGATGTCAAGAACTAAGCTTCTTTCTTTTCAGAGGATTCCTCAGCCTCTTCCTGAGATACTTCTTCAGATTCTTCAGAAGCGGCCTGAGACTCTGCTTGAGAAATGGCCTCGGTAGCTGCCATTTTAGCCCTTACACCAGACATATAGTGGTCAAACACCATAACTGTAGTTCTATAAGCTAAGTGTGCAAACTTAGAATAAGGCAACCCCAAGAAAAGAACAAAGATACAGGCTAAATGGGCCACATACATTGGATAGGCTATTTTGAGGTCAAAAATCCTGAGATACTGAGCCGCAAGACCAGTAATTCCTACAAAAAGGATTAAATAGAGGAAAAACCAGTCACTATAAGAACTACGCATTATACCTTCAGCTTCCTTGGCTTTACGATTTTGAATAAGAAGAATGGCCCCATAAATCAAGATAAACCCACCCAAATTGCCGAGGATTTTAATAGGATTCCATAAGGGCCACGGTGTATGAAAAACATCACTTCCTGTGATTGTACCTACGATATCGGCAAAAAAGAATACCACCATGGTCACAAAGAAAAGGATTATAAAGGCCCAAAGCACAAGGCGATGGGCACCGTAGCGAGGCAAATTAGCTACGCACTTTTTGAAGCGCTCATGATTAATGATTTCCTTAAAAACAGGGATCATATGGTTTTTGATCAATTCAGAAGTAGTAGCCCGATAGGCTACTGGAATGTTCGCCCCCTCATTCAATTGGCGCCAGAGATTACTGATGCCCCTCCAGGCAATTATCGCGGCAAAACCGGCTACCGGCAAAAATATAGCATCAACAGCCAACACCGGAAGGAAACCATGAAAAAGCCCATGAGAAAAACGCACTGGAGATTCAAGATGAGGAAGTCCCTGATGGACAATCAAAATAACAGCTAAAATAACAGCTACAGCAAAACCAAAGAGCAAAACAGTACCCGCTAGGCTATTGTAAAGAGACCAGAGAAATTTGGGTTCGGCTAATTCTCTGATGGCCATAGCCCTGATAGCCGAAAGAACATCACCCGGTCTCGCTCCTCGTGGGCAGTAAGCCGTACAATCGCTACACTGATGACAGAGCCAGATAGCCGGATCTTTTGCTACCCTATCTGCCATTCCCCACTGAGCTAAAATCATCTGTTTCCGCGGAAACGGGACGTCCTCTGTGGAAAGAGGACATACCACCGCACAGGTGGCGCACTGATAACAACGCTTTACCGTGTCACCACCAGAGGCAATGACACCTTCTACAAATTTTAAATCCGGTTCGACATAATGATGAGACATATCTCTACCTCCTTACCAACCTTTAAAGGGGCTTTCTCCCGCAGCTTCAAGAGCTTCTTGAAATTCCTGAAGCAGTTTAGGCAATTCTTCGTATTCGTCAATAGATACCGTTTTAATTACTACACGTTCTGGTTCAAGGGCCAGCTGCTGTAAGGTCTCGGCAACGTTTTCCATACGACGATTAGCTAGTTCACTTCCTTTAATAAAATGACATTGATAGTTCTCACCAAATTTACAACCCAGCATAAGCACGCCATCCCAACCGCCACTCATAGCGTCTCTAATCCAGGCTACGTTAACTGCCCCGAGGCATCGAACCGGAATAATACGAAGAGACATGGGAATATTCTTTCTGTGATATGCGGCCATATCTAAAGCTGGAAGAGCGTCATTTTCACAAATAAAAGCAACCACCCGATATTGACCATATTCAGGCTCAGGCATCTCACAGGCCTTAAGCATAGAACTACCCATATCAATGTTATAATCTTTAAAATTGATAACTCTTTCGGGACAGGCCCCAAAACAGGTCCCACAGCGCCTACAACGCGTAGGATTGGGCATAGGAGTTCCTTCTGGATCGTCATCAAGGGCCCCAAAGGGACATTCTTCGGTACAACGTTTACACTGAGTACAACGCTTAAAGTTAAATTCTGGATACGCAAAATCCCAGGTACGTGGATGCACAGCATGCCCAAGCTCTACCGCTTTCAAACACTGAATAGCCTTAAGTGCTGCCCCTGCCGCGTCTTCCATAGCCTGAGCCGTGGCCATTGGTTGATGCACACACCCTGCCGCATATATACCGGTCCTTCTGGTTTCGTAAGGGAAACAAATGTAGTTAGAATCGGCATAGCCGCTAAAAAGCTCTAATTCAGGGAATCCTGGGCCCTGACGGTATTCAAGTGGAATAACGGGATCATCAGCCGTGGTAGGCACCATTCCCGTAGCAAGAACCACAAGGTCAACAGGCACAGCCATATCCTCACCAAGCAAAGTCTCCCCTACTTCCACCACCAGACGTCCGTCATCAGCCTGGCTAAGGCCTTTAAACTCTGCCTTGGTTAAAAAGACTCCAGGGTCATCTTGAAGGGCCAGATAAAAGTTTTCATAAATACCCATGGTGCGCATATCTTTATAGAAGATATACGCCTTGGCCTCACTATCCATCTCGCGTAGAAGCTTAGCCTGCTTCAAAGAAGCCAGACAGCAAACCCCAGAACAATAAGGGAGATGATTTTCATCACGCTGCCCAGCACACTGAATAAAAGCTACACTTTTCACAGGAGAGCCGTCAGAAGGCCTTTTAAGCTCTCCCTTGGCAAGCATTTCTTCAAACTGAATATTAGTTACTACATCGGGATATTTCCCATAACCATAAGGTTCTTCAAGTTTAGAAGCATCATAAGGTTTCCAACCAGTAGCCACCACAATGGCTCCAATATCAACAGTCTCTTCACTGCCTCCAGCGTTATAGGTAACTTTAAAAGCCCCGGGAGCACCGGCTATTTTTTCTACCGTAGCCCCAGTAACTACCTGAATTTTGTCATTAGCCTGAACGTCTTCAATAAGTTTGTTAACAACAGGCTCAACCAGGTTCTTATAAGGATGATTGGGCTCAAGCTGCTTTTTCATCTTGGCCACAAAACCACCAAGCTCATTTTCTTTTTCCACCAATAAGGCCTCATAACCTGCCTTAGCAACCTCAAGAGCAGCGGTAAGCCCAGTTACGCCTCCACCCATAACCAGGATTCTCTTACAAATTTCTCCTTCAAGCTTATAGGGCTCTGGAGGAGCGATTTTTTGAGCCTTAACCACCCCCATGCGAACATAATCTTTAGCCAGGGCCATAAGTTCGTCTTTAAAAGACACCCCTTCAGCAAACTCAATCTGGCTTTCATCTTCAGGCATTTCCTGACCTTCCTCAAGCTTGGGCCAGCGAGTCCAGACCACTTCTTCACGTAAGCTAACCCTTACCACAGGAATTTCTTTGCCAAAATCAAAAACATCATAGTTTACCCGGGAAGAACAAGCACAGATAACTACACTATCAAGCTCATTTTCTTGAATAGCTTTCTTTATAGCTTCTACGCCCTCCTTACCACAGAGAAAAGACATAGAAGCACAATAAGCGCAGCCCTGTTCATTGGCTGCTGCTTCAAGGTCAGCTATATCCAAACGATCTCCAATATTACAGGAGGTGCAAATAAAAACTCCTATTTTTTCCATGATTTACCCCCTTACCAAAGTTTGAATAGCTTTTAAAGCCGCAGCAGTAGCGGTTTCATTCGAAGACATGACATCAAGAGGTAGCCTGGCACACCCACAGGCATACATACCCTTAGCCTCACTGGGGATAACAAAACCATTTTCGTCCATCTCAAGAACTTGCGGTATTTCTTCTCCAGCCAGGCTAGGCTGCATTCCTGTAGCCAATACCACCATGTTGACCTGCTTTTGTATCTTCTTACCCGAAAGGGTATCTTCGGCCACCACTATTAAATCACCATTATCAGCTTGCTGGATGTCAGCCACTTTACCTTTAATAAATTCAATATTGGCCTCTTCTTTGGCCCGGTTTAAAAATTTCTCATAGCGGCCAGGGGTCCTGATATCAATATAGAAAAAGTAGACCTTCCCTTCAGGATTTTGCTCAGCAAAATAGATACTGTGTTTAAGAGAAGCTAAACAGCAAATGTAAGAACAATAAGGTAAATGATTTTCGTCCCTTGAACCAGCACACTGAACAAAAGCAATGGTTTGCGGCACCTGCTGGTCAGAAGGGCGAAGAATTTTTCCCCCGGTAGGACCGTTGGGCGCAGCCAATCTTTCCATCTGCATATTGGTAATGACGTTTTCAAAACCAGGCTGACCGTATTTTAGATTATCAAGCTTGGTAGCATCGTAAGGTTTCCAGCCAGTGGCCCAGATAATCGCCCCTACTTCTAAAGTGATAGTCTGAGGTTGCATATCAGGGTCTATGGCATTGTACTTACAGGCCTCTTTAATTCTTTCTAAATCCCCATCAGCCAAGGCCGACTTATCAAGAACATAACGGGCAGGGAATGCGTGTTCATGGGAAAGGTAAATGGCCTTGGTCTTACTTAAACCAAAATTAAAAGTATCCTCTCTTTCTCCCTGACACACCTTTTCACATTCACCGCAACAGGTACAGTTTTCATTTACGTAGCGAGGAGCAATCTCAACGGTAACCTTATAATTACCAGGACCACCCTGAATATCTTTTACGGTGGCCATGGTGTAAAAATCAATTCTGGGATTCTCTTTGATACGACGATAATTAATTTCTAGGCCACAAGTAGGGGGACAAAGTTTTGGGAAATAATAACGAAGCTGATTTACACGCCCGCCTAAAAAAGGTTCCTTTTCAATTAAAACTACATCATATTCCATCTCGGCTGCCTCAACGGCAGCAGTGACACCACTTATACCCCCGCCAACTACGAGGATTTTACTCATAAGCGCCTCCTCTGCAGAAATTTCCTTATCCAGAACTCAAACCCCTTTTTCAAAGGGTTTCAGTCCTGAATAAGGGTAAAAAAAACTCCAGGCACCGCCAATAAGGCGGCACCTGGAGTTTTATGCTAGCTTAATTCCAGCATTACGGCCCTAGAGGATCAGGGATAATCTGAACGTAGGGGAACTTCTCCATTTCCCATTCGCCAGTCTCAGGGTTGTAGCGAGAGAGAGTAAAGCAACGCCACTCAGCATCATTGAGCTCAGGGAAGTCAGCACGGTAGTAATAACCAGGATAACGGGTTTCCTCTCTGAAGAGCACGTGACGGAGATGAAGCTCAGCCGTCCATACACGGTGGATATTTTCCCAAGCCCTCATGAGCTCGTGGAGGTCACGAGCCGCGGCTTTTTCCATATCTTCTTTAAGCATGGTAAGAAGCTCAAGCCCGCGTTCAAGCATAACTTTGTTGGTCTGATAGAAAGTAGCTACACCAGCTACATATTCGTCCATGAGCTTCATGAGACGAGCCTGGATCTGCTTAGGCAAGAGGTATTTGGGGTTAACCTCGTAAGAAGTAGAAGCTTCTTTGTTTTCCTCAAAGCGATACCAAGGAGCGTAGATTTCTTTCTTAAGGGTTTCAGGGTCTTCCTTAGGAGTGGGGACATAGTCTTTATTATCAAGGCAGAACTTAATCATAGCTTTAGCCGCTATACGACCTTCCACGTGAGCACCAGAAGAGAACTTGTGACCACAAGCACCTACGGTGTCTCCAGCGCAGAACATACCTTTTACGGTGGTCATACGGTTATAGAGACCAATTTCCTTCCAGGGCTCTTTATACTGATCAGGCACCCAGTCTTCATCAGGACCACAGCACCAGGCACCAGCACAACCAGCGTGAGAACCAAGGAAGTAAGGCTCAGTAGGCATAATTTCAGAAGGCACCTTTTCAGGCTCAATGTTCAAGCATGCCCAGAGACCAGCCTGCGTTACGCACATATCAAGAAAGTCTTCCCAGGCCTCAGCTTCAAGCTTCTTGAATTCTTTCTTATCCATGGTCTTCATGGCTTCCTGAAGGGCCCACTCAGTGTGGATGTAGATAGGACCACGGCCTTCTTTCATTTCAATGAGCATGGCGTGGTTACGCAAGCAGGTTCCGATAACAGAAGCCTCACTGTAGGGCTTAAACTTCTCAAGCTCACCTTTATGCTTGGCAATATAGTCTTCACCAAAGGCGTTGGTAGCACGGGCCTTAAAGAGCAAGAACCAGGCACCAACCGGACCATAACCATCTTTAAAACGAGCAGGCACGAAACGGTTTTCCATGAGCACGAGCTTGGCACCACTCATGGCACACATGGCATAACCAGAACCGGGGTTCCAGACAGGATACCAGGCACGACCCTGACCTTCCGCCACAGAACGGGGACGGAAGATGTTAACCGCACCACCGGTAGCTACAAGAGTAGCCTTGGCCTTAATAATGTAGAGTTTATTTTCACGAACAGAAAAACCTACGCCACCGCAGCAGCGGTTAGGTTCATTGGCATCCATCAAAGGACGAACGATAAAAACACGCTCAAGAATTTCGCCGTTTTCACCAAGCTGTTCCATAGCGTTCTTAGCTGCTTCAGCTACGATGCACTTATAAGATTCACCGTTAATCATGATCTGCCAGCGACCAGAACGAACAGGCTTGGCTCCAGACTTAAGGGTCATTCCCTTGGCCTTGGCCTGGGCACCATCAAGGATTTTACCGTCGTCAGTGCGCTTCCAGATAGGAAGGCCCCATTCTTCAAAAGCAACGACACTATCATCTACGTGGCGGCCCACGTCAAAAGAGAGATCCTCGCGAATAATACCCATCAAGTCACAGCGGACCATGCGGACATAGTCATCAGGCTTATTCTCACCAATATAGGTGTTAATAGCAGAAAGACCCATGGCCACTGCACCAGAACGCTCAAGAGCAGCCTTGTCAACAAGGGTTACCTTCAAGCCAGCAGGCTTAGCCCAGCGAACAGCCTCAACAGCCGCACCGCAGCAGGCCATACCGCCACCTACTAAAAGAATATCGGTTTCTTTTTCTACAATCTCAGGCTCAGCACAAGGAAGCCCAGGATTATAAGACCAAATTTTACCCATAATTTACCTCCTTATCTCAAATTTTTTTTATTTTCGTGAATTACTTCCAAGCCACAGCTTCAGGGACAGCCGGAGTTACATTGTCTGCCACCTGAGTAAAAAGACGAGCATCACCAATAGCAGAAAGATCAGGATCAGGCTTACCAAGAGTGGGATCAGCTTCACCTTCAGGCGTAGTCCTGATGGGGAACTTGAAGCGCTTTACCACACCGTTACGGAACTTAATGGTCCACATAATGTCAGTGGTACCACGCATGGGCTGACAAGCGCCTTCTACCAGAGGAGCAAAGTCAGCATAGTGACGAACCATAATGGCACCCTGCGGGCAAATCTTGACACAAGAATAGCACTCCCAGCACTGATCAGGTTCCTGGTTGTAAGCTTTCATGGCTTCGGTGTCAAGGATCATCAAGTCGTTCGGACAGATGTACATGCAAGCTGTCTTTTCGCCGCCCTTACATCCGTCACACTTCTCAGGGTTTACATAGCTCGGCATACTCCTACCTCCTTATTTATTTTTATGCTTAGCAGAACATTAAGCTAAATTGAACTTTTTTAGATGAACGTTCACTCATTTCGCCATTTCTTATACGTTGGCTAAAAAATAGTGTCAAGGCAAATTTAAGGAATTAAAACTAATAAAAGAGGTTTAATTTTCATTAAAGAAGGCTTTTAAGGCGTTTTTTATAAAAATTTGCTATTTGTCTTTTTTTTTT
>NZ_LSFI01000051.1 GCF_001642325.1 Thermodesulfatator autotrophicus
TTTCATTAACATTCTGTGATATTTTGAGGAAAAAATATGGAAAAAAGAAAACCGATTGGTTTAATTCTTGCGGGTGGAGAAGCTATACGCTTCGGGGGCGGAAAATGTGAAGCCCTTTTGCGAGAAAAGTCTTTAATCCAATGGGTTTATGAGGCTCTTAAACCTTTTACCTCTGAAATATGGCTTTCTGTAAAAAAGAAAAAAAATTTTGGCCTTGCCGTAGCCCAAATTATAGAAGACAAGATGCCAGGAGCAGGCCCAGCCGTAGCGGTAAGACAAATTCTCGAAGAATTAGATGAAGATAAAATCCTTTTAGTTTCCAGCTGTGACCAACCTTTACTCCAAAAAGAGTTGTTAAAAGGACTATTATCTATGTTTGATAAAAGTTGTGAAATAGCTGTATTTAAAACTGAGACAGGAAAAATTTTACCTTTTCCCGGCCTTTTTAGGGCTTCATTAAAAAGAATTAGAGCCCATTCCTTAAAAGACTTTTTAAAAGGTTCTAAAGCTCTAGTAATAGAAGCAACGATTTGGCGTAAGTGGGACCCTCAGGGACTAAGTTTTTATAACATTAACTATCGCGAAGATTTAGAAAAGCTGGAAGATGGGAGATACCAAAAATAGAAGGGGCACGTACGTGCCCCCGTTTAATAGCTATAACTAATCTTTAGTGATGGTCTTTAAGGAATTTACGTCCCGAAAAAATACTTGAAATAATACCTTCATCTCCAAATATATCATTCCAAACCACCAGATAGACATGAACCATACAGAATACGGCAAAAATCCAGAACAAAAAGTAATGCCACAAACGAGCCACCTGCTGATTACCAAAAATAGCCGTTCCTATAGCAAAAATTGTATCGTTTTCGGGATAAAGCAGATAAAGGCCGGTTAGGATCATAATGAGCCCTAGGAAAATCATGCCCATATAGGCGGTGCCAGCCAGTGGGTTATGCCCCCCATGACCAACGTGCTCATCAGTGAGATAAAGATAGTGCTTAATGGTGATAAATAATCCTCTGATATTACGGGGGGTTACTGGAATAAAATCAGTAAAGCGTTCAAAACGGTTCCCAAAAATAAATAGGTACATTCTAACCATTACCGCGGCTATAAAAATATAGCCAGCAAGGAAGTGAATGTAGCGCATTTCCGCCATAATAAAATTGGTATCAATTCCTTCCCATACACCTAGAACAAATGGATCTCTAATATAGTAGCCAGTAATGCAAAGGGTTACTATAGAGAGGGCAAAAGCCCAGTGATACAATCTCATTAAAACGCTCCAAACTTTGACGCGTCTATAGCCGCCCATATTTACCTCCTTATCCTAAAGGGCCGGGAGCCCGGCCCCCAATTTTATAACGCTTTTACCTTAATAATCTCTTTCCTTTCAGGATTAAGAACGTGCACGGCACAAGCGATACAGGGGTCAAAAGAATGAATAGTCCGCAAAGCCTCAAGCGGCTTCTCAGGATCTGCTACAGGATTGCCCACCAGTGAAGCCTCATAGGGCCCCATCTGACCCTTATCATCACGAGGGCTCATATTCCAGGTAGAAGGCACTACACACTGATAGTTTTCAATACGACCATCACGGATTACCACCCAGTGAGAAAGAGTCCCGCGAGGAGCTTCATGAAAGCCTACACCCTTTATCACTCCTTTGGGAAATTTAGGTGGATTGTAAACCTCAAGGTCACCACGGCCAATATTCTGGGTTAAAAGATCAAGGTGCTTTGGACCAAGCTCTGCTAACATAGCAGCTCTAATAGCCCGGGCCAGGTGTCTTCCAGGAGTAGAATGTAAAGCATCAAGTGGTACCGGGCCTCCTACAATAGACGAAAGTTTACCCACCGCATAATCAACCCACTTCCTGGTAAGCTCATGTCCTAAAGCGTAACCAACAAGCACCTGGGCTAAAGGCCCAACCTGCATAACTTCGCCTTTAAAACGAGGAGCCTTAGACCAGGAATATTTACCATCCGGTTGAAAGTCTGTGTAATAAGGAACAGTCTCTTCTTCCCAGGGATGTTTGGTCCAGTCGCCTTCATACCAGGAATGGGCGATACACTCGGCTACGTTTTCACGGAAATAAGGATCCTTAAAGCTCTTAATCGGCGTTACACCAGCTAAGTTACCGTTAAAGATAGTTCCACCAGGAAGATCAAAAGTCTCACCTTTAGTATCAAGAGGAAGATCTGGTACAGCCAGATAGTTTTTCACTCCAGCGCCATATTGTAGCCAATCTTTATAAAGAGCTCCCACAGCTATTACATCTGGGAGATATACCTGATGCACAAATTTCTTCACTTCCTTAAAGAGCTTTTTGGCAAAAAGAATCCTTTCCATATTAAGGGTAGCTTCGTTATCAGGGTTAATAGCCAATGCCACCCCACCTACTACTGGTGTTTGAATGTGTGGACTTTTACCGCCAAAAATAGCTACAATCTGATTAGCCTTATATTGGTACTCAAGGGCTTCAAGGTAATGAGAAACCGCCATTAAGTTAGCTTCTGGCGGAAGCTTCATAGCTGGGTGGCCCCAGTAGCCGTTTTCAAAAGGCCCTAGCTGACCACTGGCCACAAAGGCCTTGAGCTTTTCCTGAACCTCGCGAAAACGATTGACATTGTTACCAGGCCAGGGAGAAATGCTCTGGGCCAGGTCAGCGGCTTTTTTAGGGTCAGCCTCAAGGGCAGAGACTACATCTACCCAGTCAAGAGCAGAGAGGTGATAGAAATGCACGATATGGTCATGTAAGGCATGGGCCGCAATAATAATATTGCGTACATATTGCGCATTTATAGGAATTTCCAGATTAAGGGCATCTTCAACTGCTCTTATTGAAGCCAGAGCGTGCACTGTAGTACACACTCCACAAATCCTCTGAACAAAGGCCCATGCATCTTTTGGGTCCTTCCCTTTAACTATAAGTTCTATACCCCGCCACATCTGGCCAGAAGACCAGGCATTGGTAATCTGGCCGCCATCTACCTCTATATCAATACGTAAATGGCCTTCAATTCTGGTTACCGGGTCAATGGTTACTTTGTGGGCCATACTTTATTCCTCCTCTTTTTCTTTTGTTACTACTTTTTTAACTACACCGGCCGCGGCATGAACAGCAATGCCAGCGGCGGCAGCACCAAGGGCAAATTTACCAACTCGCTCGGCCTGACCAACAATACCCACACCAGAGGGTACTTCTGTGCCAGGTACATGCTCGTAAAAAGGAATCATGGTATCCCAGAAGTTAGGCTCAGTACAGCCAATGCAACCGTGGCCAGCAGAAACCGGCCAAACACCGGCATCACAAAAACGGATTACTGGACAGTTGGAATAAGTAACTGGCCCTTTGCAGCCAACTTTATAAAGACAATAACCCTTTTTGTGCCCCTCATCGCCAAATTGTTCCACAAAACGACCTTCATCAAAGTGGGGCCTACGCTCGCAGTGATCATGAATCTTGCGACCGTAAGCGAACTTAGGCCGCTTAAGATGATCAACTTCTGGAAGCTTATTGAAGGTGAGGATATAAGCAATAGTAGCTAAAAGATTATAACCATTTGGAGGACAACCGGGCACATTAATTATTGGCTTGTCTTTAACTACATCAGAAACACCAACTACTCCGGTAGGATTAGGAGCTGCCGCCGCCACCCCTCCGAAAGCAGCGCAAGCACCATAAGCGATAATCATGATGGAGTGTTTGGCCACCTTTTTCATGATTTCGGGGGTGGTGTGACCAGCAATCTTACAGTAAACCCCTTTGTCTTTAAGGCTTATACCACCTTCAACTACACAAATAAGCTTGCCGCTATACTTCTCAAGGGCCTTTTCCAGATTTTCTTCCGCTTGGTGCCCTGCTGCGGCCATAAGGGTCTCGTGATACTCAAGAGAAATTAAATCCAGTATGAGGCTTGCCACATCTGGATGCGAAGTCCGCAAAAGAGACTCTGTGCAACCAGTACATTCTACAAAGTGGAGCCATACTACCGGTGGCCTCTCTGGAGACTTAAGGGCAGCCTCCACTTTGGAAATCATAGAAGACGGAAGCCCCATGGCCGCCGTAGCAATAGTGGCAGCCTTTAAAAAATCTCTCCTCCTTAGTTTTAAAAGATCGTTTGATAAGAACCGATTCATGTTAACCTCCTAAATTAAGATTAGGATTCACCAGAATAAATCATTTTGATCATTATCTTCAGTTGTATTTCGTTAATTACTAACTATTCTTTCGTTATTTTATAGGTTAAACTTTAAAAAAAGTAAAGTTAATTATGATATGTTTAAGCTATAATCTTAATTATTATTACACAATAGGGTTTAGTGTGTCATGAATGCTACTGTAATAGGATTGGGTAACATCCTATTTAAAGACGAAGGCTTTGGAGTCCATTTACTTCGCTATTTAGAAAAAAATTTCTCTTTTCCTGAAAACGTTAGTTTAATAGATGGCGGCTGTGCTGGGCTTTCCCTGATAAATCTTATGCGTGAAAAAGATACCGTTTTCATTATAGACGTTTATTTATCTGACAGTCCCCCTGGAACTCTAAAGGTGTTTTCATGGGAAGAAATAGAAAATTTAGGTGGTCAACATTTTGCCTCGGTGCACCAGTTTGGAGTTAAAGATGCCTTGGGTCTGGCCAGACTTCATCATATAAAACCCAAAATCTTCAGGGCCTATGCTGTAGTGCCTGAAAACATGGAGCTTGGCACTGAGTTAAGCCCCACTTTAAAGAAAGTTCTCCCCTCAGTTGCCGAAAAGATTATCAGTGATTTAATGGAATACGAACCCAATATTCAGAAAAAGGGAAAAGAATCATGTGTTTAGGCGTGCCCATGAAGCTTATAGAAATAAATTATCCCGTCGGCCTGGCTGAAGCCGAAGGTGTAAAACGAGAAGTCAATCTTCAATTGCTTCCTGAAGACGAAATAAAAGTTGGTGACTATGTAATTGTCCACGTAGGATTTGCCATTCAAAAAATGTCTCCTGAAGAAGCTGAAGAGACCTGGCGTCTTTTAAAAGTTATAGAACAAGGTCATGCATGAAACTTCTCTTGTAATTGCCATGTGCACTCAAATAGAAGAAATGATAAGGGCCCAGAAGGCCCAAAAAGTAGTTTCTATAACGGTGAGAGTGGGAGAATTCTCTGGCGTGGAAGAAGAAGCCTTTAACTTTGCTTTTGAAGTGTATAAAAAAGAACACCCCCTTTTCAGGGAAACTACCTTGAAACTTGAGCGAGTTCCTGCTTTAAAAAAATGCCTTAATTGCGGAGAAGAATTTAAAGAACTTTACCAGAGATCCTGCCCACGGTGTCAAAAAGAAGAAATAACTTATTCTGGTGGCGATGAGCTTGAAATCGCCAAACTTGAACTTTTAGTGGAGGATTAAACATGTGTGATCACTGTGGTTGCAACCAAAGAAGCCAGGAAATAACCTTGGAAAAACAAATCCTTGCTGAAAATGACCTCATAGCCCAGAAGAACCGAACCCATTTTGAAGGCAAGGGCATAAAAGCTGTAAACTTAATCAGTTCACCTGGGTCTGGAAAAACCACCCTCCTTGAGGCCACTATAGACGCCCTGGGAAAAGAAATTCCCCTGGCAGTTATTGAGGGAGACCCTGAAACCGAACGTGACGCTGAACGTATCCGCCAGAAAGGCGTTCCGGCAGTACAGGTAACCACCGGGGGGGCCTGTCACCTTGACGCTCGCATGGTACATCGGGCCTATCACCAGCTTGAAGAAAACAATTTCAAGCTTCTTTTTATTGAAAACGTCGGTAATCTCCTTTGCCCTTCTTCTTTTGACCTGGGAGAACACTTACGGGTAGTCCTGGTATCTGTGCCAGAAGGTTCAGATAAGCCGGCCAAGTATCCAGCAGCTTTTTATAAAGCACATGTTTTTCTCATTACTAAAATAGACCTTTTGCCTTACTTTGATTTTGACCTGGAAGAGGCCATGAGGCTTGCCCGTAAGGTAAATCCAAACCTTAAAATTATTCCGGTCTCTGCTAAGACCGGTGAGGGAATATCCCTGTGGCTGGACACACTCAGGGCCTTAGTATCATCGTAAAAGGTGTGGTTCAGGGCGTAGGTTTCAGGCCCTTTGTTTACAGACTGGCCAAAAGCTTAAATATTGCAGGCCATATTCGTAACACCGGAGAAGGTGTCCTTATAAAGGTCTGGGGCAACAAAAGTCAGCTGGAGGCCTTCCTTAAAGGCCTCCAGGAGGAAACTCCACCCCTTGCCCGGCTGGAAGAAATTATCACTAGACCTTTAAACGGTACTCCCCCTGAAGGCTTTAATGTTCTTGAAAGTGAAGCCGGCCATAAACAGGCCAAAATCCCAGCAGATGTAGCCACCTGCGAGGCCTGTCTGGCCGAGCTTTTTGACCCACAAGATCGCCGTTATCGCTATCCTTTTATTAATTGTACAGACTGCGGCCCAAGGTTTAGCGTAATCTTTGATTTACCGTATGACCGCGAAAAGACTACCATGCGCGTGTTTCCCATGTGCCCGGAGTGCCTGGCTGAGTATCAGAACCCGGAAGATAGGCGTTTTCACGCCGAGCCAAACGCCTGCCCTAAATGCGGCCCTAATATCTGGCTGGTTGATAAAAACGGCCAGAAGATAGACACCGAAGACCCTTTAAGTTATGCCATAGAGACTCTTCGCCAGGGAAAGATTCTGGCCTTACGAGGGCTTGGCGGCTTTCTCCTGGCCTGTGATGCCACTAACGAAAAAGTTGTCAAACTTCTACGCCAGCGTAAAAGGAGGCCGCAAAAGCCTTTTGCCATCATGGTAAGAGACCTTAAAGGTGCCGAAAGACTGGCTTTTTTAAATGAAGAAGAAAAAGAAATCCTTACTTCGCCTAAACGCCCCATACTTCTTGCCAGGAAGAAAACTCCTTCTTCCCTGGCAGAAGAAATAGCCCCAGGGCTTGCTTTTATTGGTCTTATGTTACCTTACACTCCTCTCCATCACCTTCTTCTACGAGAAGGAAATTTTTTAGCCCTGGTAATGACAAGCGGTAACCTCTCTGGCGAACCCCTTTGTGTTACCAACGAAAAAGCCTTACAAAGGCTCTCAGATATCGCTGACCTATTTCTTTGTCACAACCGCGAAATCGTCCAGGGTATAGATGATTCCGTAGTGAGGGTTATAGAGGGAAAACCCCGTCTTATAAGGCGGGCTCGTGGCTATGTGCCAGAGCCCCTACCCTTCCCTTACGAAACAGAAGCCATACTTGCTTTTGGGGCCCATTTGAAAAACACTTTCACCATTACCCGTGGAAAAGAAGCCTTTGTCTCCCAGCATATAGGAGACCTTGAAGACCTTGAAACCCTCAATTTCTTTAAGAAAACCTTAAAACATTTCAAAAATCTATTAGAGGTCAAGCCCCAAGTCCTTGTCTGTGATTTACATCCGGGTTATTTAAGCACCCAGCTTGCCGCGGAAGAAGCCCAAAAAAAAGGGCTGCCTCTGGTAAAAGTGCAGCACCACGTGGCTCACGCCGCCGCGGTAGCAGGGGAATTTGGCCTTAAACCACCATTTCTCGCTCTTATCCTTGATGGCCTTGGCCTTGGAGACGATGGCAACTTATGGGGCGGTGAGATCTTTAAAATAGAAAAAGGCCGTTACGAACGCCTTGGACATCTTTTACCGGTAAAACAGCCTGGAGGAGATGCCGCTTCTCGTGAAACCTGGCGCATGCTACTTGCTTATCTTTACGAGATTTTCGGAGATGAAACTTCAAAGATAGCGGAAAAATTGCTCCCTCAGGCCTACCATGAAAAAGTTCCCCTGGTGTTAAAGATGCTTGAAAGAGGGGTTAATTCTCCTAAAACTACGAGTACCGGGCGCCTTTTTGACACCTGCGCCGCCTTACTTGGCCTATGCTTTGAACAAAGCTATGAAGGAGAAGCCCCCATGTTTCTTGAAAGCCTGGCTGAAAAGGCCCAAAAAGGGCCTATCTTTTCTCTGCCTATTTTACAAGAAAAAAGATTTATGCTTGATGCTAGAACTCTAATCAAAGATTTACTGAAAAATCTTGATAAATATCCCCGAGAAGAGCTTGCCCTTGCCTTTCATTTATCTTTAGCCCGGGGCTTTAAAGATATACTTTTATTACTTTCTCAAAAAACCAAACTAAAAAATATAGTGTTAGCTGGAGGAGTCTTTCAGAACAAAATTTTGACTGAGGCCTTAGTAGAATCTCTTAATAAGGAAGAGCTAAAGGTTTATTTGCCGGAGAAACTCCCCGTAAACGATGGAGCCATCTCTTACGGCCAGGTTGTTTGGGCCGCCTGGGTCTATGAAAGAGACATGGCAAAACAATCATGACTCAACTTTGACACCTTAATTTTTTAAATCCTTGGTAAATAAAGAATTTCAGGGATTGGTAAAAGACGTACCACTACACCTTTACTCATCTCCCCAACTGTCAAACTCGGTGTCTCATATTAAGAATAATTGATCAAATCTCCTTGTTATATAAAAATAATTTTTTTACAAAAACGTCCTTCTTACCGAAAAGTATCTAAAGAATTTATTTTGGGAGCCAAAATATGAAAAAGTTATCAAGTATCATTTTAGTTATTTTATTGCTTCAAATTAATTTTAGCTGGGCTCAAAATTTAGTTGTTTCTCATGAAATAACTTTTTGGCTCAAATATCGATATTTAAAATTGGAAAAAGAAACCTTAAAAACTTTAATAGAAAGCAAAGGTTTTGAAGGAGCTCGGCTATTTTTTCATGAATTAAACAGATGGTTGACTTTTGACATAAGAGAGTACTTACATGACTGGAATACCAAAGTCCATTTAGTATCTATAAACTATCGTAATCCTAGTCACTATGCTGATAAAATTAGTCAAAAAATATTAATTTCCTATCAAGAAAACCTTGAAAAAAAACAAAAAATAAAACCCGTATTAATAGTCCAAAAAAATAAGGATAAAACTATATATAGATATTTAATACCAATTTATGTTAAAAAAGATTGTTTAAAGTGTCATGGAAATAATTACGAAATTCCGTTTTCATATCAGGTCAAGATAAAGAATCTTTATCCTAATGACAAAGCAATTAATTTAAAACAAGGAGATATAATAGCTGCCCTAAGTATAGAAATACCAGCAGATACTATTGATTATTTATTATCTGCTCAAAATTATTCCCAATAAGGGATGGGATCTTAATGATTGTCTATAAAGTTCTAACTTAATGGTAGCTTCTAATAATTAAGTTTTTTAATTCTTTAGAAAGTTTCTTTACTACAGGATGATTTTTTATCTTTTCTGGAGATTTTTCTCCATTAATATTAATTATTACCATTCTACCATAGCCCTTTCCATAAGCATTTATGAAATCATATACTGCTCCTACTACTACTAATTTCCCACGATTTACAAGATCAGGATAAAATGCCATTGCCTGCATTACTTGCCAGTCTACATTATTTTCTACATTTTTTAACCACCTTGATTCTAAACTTCCTTTTTTATCATCCTTTGATAATGGAAGATGAAGATGATCAAGCTCATTTCTAATACCTTCTGTTTCATTACTATAATCTCCCATAGCCGCCTTAACAGCTCCACAATGAGTATGTCCAAATATCAAAAGAATAGGAGTATGTAAATGAAGAATTCCGTAATCTATAGATCCCTTAGAAACAACTAATTGATTACCGATATTTCTTATAACAAAAATTTTATCTATTGGGTCATTTAAAAGTACATTACTGTGAACTCTAGCATCGGAACATGTTATCATTGTTATAAAAGGATGCTGAGAAGTCTGATATGGTTCAAAGTAATTATAATTGTGACTTTTCACAAATTGATTATTGCCTTCTACCACTCTTTTTAGAGCTTCCGCTGGATCTATATTATCTGTATAGCTAGAAGCAAAAACCAAAGAAGTTAAGCACAAAAAACTGAAAATAAATAACATTATAAACTTCCCTGTTTTTCTCATATCTACCTCCTTTAATAGTTTTACAAGACCCCATCCCTATCTACAAAATCTTTTTGTCAGTTTTTTTTGAAAAAGTCAATAAAAAATTTTTATTGCTTTTACCAATGAGTTTCTATTAGGTAGTATTTCAGTAATTGTGTCCGAAA
>NZ_LSFI01000052.1 GCF_001642325.1 Thermodesulfatator autotrophicus
TTTCGGACACAATTACTGAAATACTACCGTCAATGCGAGCTAAGCGAAGCAATCCTTGTCCCGAGCAGTAGCAAAGGAATCAGAGATCGCCACGGCAACTATGTCGCCTCAAGATGACGCTATGTGGGGATATACGGCTATGGTGCTTCGCACCTCCGCACAAATTTGGCAAAACTGGACTTCATATGTCCGTAAAACGTTGTCCGAAATCGCCCAGAGCCCTTATGGAAAAATATTAATGTCGTAGAATTGTCCCAACTAGACTTTAAAAGGCTCAAATTTTAATGCTTTTTGACTTTTTTATTCTCTTCGTTTTCTTCTGGAAGATAGATCGGCGGGTGTTTAATCTCCAGGGGACGGTCACCATCAAGATTAAAAATCTTGCGGGTAAAATCAACTACCAGCTTGCCGTCTTTATGATAACGGTTCTTCAGGTAAATTATAGGGTCATGTAAAAGTTTGTTTACCAAAGATTTGGTTAAAACATCAATGGCTTCAATGTCTTCTGGAGAAAGTTTACTTTTCAAATGCGATAACGTCTTTTCCAGTTCTTTTTGGCGAATTTCTTCAGCTTTTTGCCGAAGGGCCACGATGGTAGGATAAACCTCCAGTTGTTCAAGCCAGTTAGTAAACTTGATTACTTCTTCCTCTATAATTCGCTCTGCTTTAATAGCTTCTTTGCGTCTAAAGGCGAGGTTTTCTTCAACCACGGTTTTTAAATCGTCAATATCATAGACGAAAACATTTTCAATATCGTTTACCGCCGGGTCAATATCTCTGGGAACAGCTATATCAATAAAAAAAAGCGGTCGCATTTTCCTCGGACGCATAAGTTTTTTAATTTGCTCCTTTTTAAGTATGTAATGAGGAGCCCCGGTGGAAGAAATAACAATATCAACCTTCAACAAATAATCTTCCAGCTCATTTAGGCTTATAGCTTCTCCGTTGAATTGCTTGGCCAGCTCTATAGCGCGTGAAAGAGTACGGTTAGCAACTACCAGCTTCTCCACGCCGTGGGAAAGAAGGTGCTGAGCCGCAAGTTCCGCCATTTCGCCAGCCCCTATAAGCATGGCTTGTTTGCCGCTTAGTTCGCCAAAAATCTTTTTAGCCAGTTCTACCGCCGCGTAACTAACTGAAACGGCATGGCTCCCTATACCAGTTTCTGAACGGATCCTTTTAGCCACAGAAAAAGTTTTATGGAGAAGCCGGTTGAGTATTACCCCCGTTGCCCGACGTTCAGCTGCTTTACGATAAGCCTCTTTTAATTGACCAAGTATCTGGGGTTCACCTAGAACTAAAGAATCAAGCCCTGAAGCCACCTTAAACAAATGCCTTATAGCCTCATGGTCATAAAAATAATAAAGATGAGGTTCAAAAAGATTTAGCTCTACCTTATTGGCCTTACCCCAGACTTGCTTAACCATGGAAGAAGCAGACTCTGGATTCCTGGTAACCAGAAGAATCTCCACCCGGTTACAGGTGGAAAGAAAAAGTACCTCTCTCACAACCGGAAGCTCTAAAAACAGATTTAAAGGATCAATTTCTTTTTTGGTGAAGGCCAGTTTTTCCCTTATTTCTACCGGTGCGGTACGATGATTAAGGCCAATAACAATTATATGGTCTTTAGCAATATTATCCGACATAAGAGTGATGCCCAGATATGTAAAGATTTATCACAAAAAAGGAAAATAGCCAGGCCACAAAGCCTACCAAAGAAAGCCAGGCAGCTTTGCGGCCACGCCAACCAACTACCAATCTCTCATGTATCAAAGCCGCATAAATGAGCCACATTATAAGCGACCAGGTTTCTTTAGGATCCCAGCTCCAGTA
>NZ_LSFI01000053.1 GCF_001642325.1 Thermodesulfatator autotrophicus
TCTCCCCAGGCTTTCTCAGCCCAGGCCGCCCCAGTGATAATACCTACCGTTAACAATGGAAACCCTATTTTTATAGACAGTTCATTAACACGGTCAAGGGTATCAAGGGAGGGTAAACGTTTAAACCAACCACCAAGTTTTTTCTTTTTTATCTGGCGCTCCTGGATAAGATAAAAAACACCGCTGGCTGCCGCCAGAATAAAAAAACCATACGAAAGAATAGAGATAACTGCGTGTATTGGCAGCCAGAGGCTTCTCAAAACCGGAGGTAAAGGGAAGATCTCCTTTGGACACAATGAAGAATAAAGCATAAGCAAAGCGGCTATAGGGGCAATTATTGCTCCTAGAATTTTGGCTTGTTTAATTTTCTTAATAGTTACGAGATAAGCCAGAACTATCCCCCAGCTAGTGAAAGAGGTAGCTTCAAATAAACTTGTTAAAGGTGGATGCCCGGCCTCAACCCACCGAAAAATTATACTAAAAGTATGGAAGCCAAAGCCAAGAATTAAAGTATATAGTGCCCCTTTAGCTGCTTCTTTTTTTTGGGTATAAGCGAAAATAAAAAAACCAACCGTTGAAATAATATAGGTAATCAGCGCTAGCTTAAAGAAAAGAAGATTCATAGCCTTAAAGTGCCACAATTATTACGACTTGTGAAGGTAGGTTGAAACAATTTGTTATCTACAAATAGTTGAACACAAAATTGTTCCGCTTTTTACCCTAGTGCCAGGCAAAACTTTTACATCTTTTAAGTCACAATGGCTTTCTATAATGGCTTCGGTTCCAATAACAGTTTCTCCTCGCAGACTGACAAAAGGATGAATAACTACTCCAGGGGCAATCTTTACCCGACGCTCAAGATAAACCTGCTCAGGGAAAACCAAAGTAACTCCATTGGCCATAAAGGATTCCCTTAAGCGCCTCTGAAAAATGGCCTCAGCCCTGGCCAGTTCAAATTGGCTATTGACCCCCAGAACTTCTTCAAAATCATCTGTTTTAAGCGCAGCCACGGGGAAACCTTTCGCTCTGGCAATACCTATTACATCAGTTAAATAATATTCTTTCTGGGCGTTTTCATTGTCTATCTCTTTCAAGGCCTTGAAAAGAAAGTCTTTTTTAAATAGATAAGTGCCACTGTTTATTTCTCTTATAGCTTTCTCTTCTGGAGAAGCATCTTTTTCTTCTACAATAGCCGCTAGCAGGCCATTCTCATCGCGCACTATTCGCCCATAACCCCTGGGCTCTGGAAATTCAGCTGTAAGCACCGTAGCCACCGCCTGTTTTTGGCGATGTAATTCATATAAGCGAAAAAGAGTCTCTGGTTTTAAAAGGGGCGTATCCCCACAAAGAACTAAAATATCTCCATTAAAGTTTTGAAAGGCCTTCTCGGTAATGGCTACAGCGTGGCCTGTTCCTAGCTGTTCTTCCTGTATCAGCAATTCCAAAGCATAAGGGGATAGCGCTTGCCTAACTCTATCTTTTTTGTAACCAATCACTACCGCTATTTTGGCTGGTTTTAACTGAAAAACTGTTTCTAAAACATGAATAATGAGAGGCTCTCCAGCTAAAACATGTAAGACCTTGGGGAGGGGAGAATTCATGCGGGTGCCTTTTCCCGCGGCAAGAATAATTACGGCCAGGGACATAAAAACTCCTTACCCAATAAAAAAGGGGAGGTTTCCCTCCCCTTTTTCAGCAGATTTATTTAGCCTTACTTAACCATTTTGGCCTTTTCCGCTACGCGTAAGCGCACCAGGGCTCTGGCTAAAGCTGCCTGGGCTCTGGCAATGTCTATTTTTTCAGCTTTGGCCGCTGCTTCCTGGAGACGTTTTTCCGCCCTCTCCTTGGCCTTAAGAGCCCTTTCAACGTCTATCTCTTCAGCCTTTTCCGCAGCTTCACAAAGAAAAGTAATCTTGTTCCCGCTAACTTCACAGAACCCTTCACTCACGGCCAGAAACTCCTGGCGGTCATCAACACGGTAGCGAAGCTCGCCGATTTTTATAGCCGCCACCATGGGAGCGTGGTTGGCCATAACACCAAACTCACCTGCTACACCAGGCGCGGTAACTATATCTACCTCTTCGCTAACCACCAAACGGTTAGGCGTTACTATCTCCAATAAAATGCGTGCCATTATTAACCTCCAGCAGCCATTTGCTGGGCTTTTTCCACCGCCTCTTCAATAGTGCCTACCATGTAGAAGGCCTGCTCAGGTAAATCGTCATGCTTACCTTCAAGGATTTCCTTGAAACCACGAATAGTGTCTTCAAGCTTAACGTAACGACCAGGTGTTCCGGTAAACTGCTCGGCCACGTGGAAGGGCTGAGACAAGAAACGCTGGATCTTACGCGCACGAGCAACGATAATCTTGTCTTCTTCAGAAAGTTCGTCCATACCCAAGATGGCAATAATATCCTGTAAATCTTTATAACGCTGAAGCACCTGCTGTACCTGACGGGCTACCTGATAGTGCTCTTCACCAAGAACATTCGGGTCAAGGATTCGGGACTGAGAGTCAAGCGGGTCAACCGCAGGGTAAATACCAAGCTCAGCAATTTGACGAGAAAGAACCACTGTACCGTCAAGGTGAGCGAAAGTGGTAGCAGGCGCCGGGTCAGTCAAGTCGTCAGCAGGCACGTAAACACACTGAACTGAAGTAATAGAGCCCTTGGTAGTAGAGGTAATACGCTCTTGCAGGGCACCTAAGTCTGTAGCAAGTGTGGGCTGATAACCAACGGCTGAAGGGATACGCCCAAGAAGAGCGGAAACCTCAGAACCAGCCTGGGTAAAACGGAAGATGTTATCAACAAAGAAGAGCACATCCTGGCCTTCTTCATCACGGAAGTATTCCGCCACGGTAACACCGGTCAATGCCACACGAGCACGAGCTCCAGGAGGCTCGTTCATCTGACCATAAACTAGAGCAGCTTTATCAATAACGCCAGACTCTTTCATCTCCAGGTATAAGTCGTTCCCTTCACGGGTGCGCTCACCAACACCACAGAACACCGAGATACCACCGTGCTGCATGGCAATGTTGTGAATCATTTCCATCATTACGACTGTTTTACCCACTCCAGCACCACCGAAGGTACCCATCTTACCACCGCGTGGGAAGGGAACCAGCAAGTCAAGAACCTTAATACCTGTTTCAAGTACTTTAATAGATACATCCTGTTCGGTGAAAGCAGGGGCTGGACGGTGAATGGGAAGGGTTTTATCAGACTGAATCGGGCCAGCCTCGTCAACCGGGTCTCCTACTACGTTCATAATACGCCCGAGCACTGGCTTACCTACCGGCACCCGAATAGGAGCACCTGTAGCCCATACCTCCTGGCCACGATAAAGACCGTCCGTGTTATCCATAGCGATAGTACGCACCACGTTATCACCTAGGTGCTGCGCTACCTCTAAAACCAAGTTCCACTCACGGTCGTCAATCACCGGGTTAGTTACCCTTAAAGCGTCAAGAATTGCCGGCACTTTTCCAGGGGGAAACTCCACGTCCACTACTGGACCCATTACCTGAACTATTTTTCCTATTACTTTTTCTTCGGCCATATTGCCTCGTCCTCCTTAGGCTAAACTTTGCTTGCTACTTTTTATCCTTTAAGGGCTTCTGCACCGCCCACTATATCCATAAGCTCCTTGGTAATAGCAGCCTGACGCGTCTTATTAAAAAGAAGAGTGAGACTTTGAACCATATCTCCACAAGCACGGTTAGCATTGTCCATAGCTGTCATACGAGCAGCCTGTTCACTAACCGCTGTTTCAAGCATAGCTGCCATTACCCGGGTATTAATGTACAGAGGAAGAATCTGGGCAAAAAGCTCCTCTGGCTCTGGCTCGTAAATATAAGAACCACTTACTTTTGGAGCCTCTGTTTCTACCTCTTCTTCTTTTTCTACCGCAATGGGTAAAAGACGCTCTGTCTTGGGAATTTGCCTTACCACATTTATAAAATATCCGTATATCAAATAGGTTTCATCAGCTTCTTTATCAATAAAAGCCCGCATAGCTTCTCGCGCTACGGCCCGAGCATTAAACATCTCCACCCGGCCCATGATATCTTCATAAGCCTGTCTAACCAGGCCTGTTTTACGAAAATACTGAGTACCTTTACGCCCTACACATATAAGAGATATATCCCTGCCCTTGGCTTTTTGTTCTCGAATTAACCGCTCACAAGCATTTATAAGGTTGGCGTTAAAAGCACCACAAAGACCACGATCAGCGGTAACCAAAATAATCTCAACTTTTTTGACCTCACGTACCTGCATTAACTCAAACTGAGCCGGGTTAACAGCTCCAGAAGAAGCTAAATCAGCAATAACTTCCTGAAACTTGGTGGCGTAAGGGCGGAATTGCTCTACCCGTTCCTGAGCTCCACGCAACTTGGCCGCCGCCACCATGTTCATGGCCTTGGTAATCTGGCCAATCTTTTTAACCGCTTCTATTTTTCTCTTAATATCCCTTAAGTTAGGCATCTCTCCTCACCTTCTCTAACATTCTTCTTTACGGTACCGGTACAGGTTCAACGTTATGACGGGTCTTAAATTCTTCGTTAAATTCTTTAAAGGCCGCTTTCATCTTTTCTTCAAGCTCAGGGCTAATTTCTTTCTTCTCTTTGATTTCTGTATAAATTTCAGGATATCTAGACTCTATAAACTCATAGAGTTCCCGCTCATAATCTACCAATACATCAAGTGGCATTTCATCTAAAAAGCCCCGCGTGCCGGCGAAAAGGATGCAAACCTGTTTTTCAACCGGTAGAGGCTGATATTGTGGCTGCTTAAGAATTTCAGTTAAGCGAGCACCACGGTGAAGGACTCGCTGGGTAGCCCGGTCAAGCTCAGAGCCGAACTGGGCAAAGGCTGCAAGCTCACGATACTGGGCAAGCTCCAGACGAAGTCTTCCAGCTACTTGCTTCATAGCCTTGATCTGCGCGGCACCACCAACGCGAGAAACCGAAAGACCTACGTTAATAGCTGGACGGATACCGGCAAAGAATAAGCTCGGCTCAAGGTAAACCTGGCCATCAGTAATAGAAATAACGTTGGTGGGAATATAAGCTGACACGTCGCCTTGGAGAGTTTCAATAATAGGCAATGCGGTAAGAGATCCTGCTCCATAATTATCGTGAAGTTTGGCTGCACGCTCAAGCAAACGAGAATGGTTATAAAAGATATCACCCGGATAAGCTTCACGTCCAGGAGGACGACGAAGGAGAAGCGACACTTCACGATAAGCATTAGCCTGTTTAGAAAGATCGTCGTAAATTATCAAAGCGTGACGACCACTGTCTCTAAAGTATTCACCCATGGCACAACCAGCATAAGGCGCAATGTACTGGAGGGTAGCAGGGTCAGAAGCACAAGCCGCTACCACAGTGGTATATTCCATAGCACCGTAACGGCGAAGAACTTCCACCGTTTGTGCCACTGCTGCCTTTTTCTGACCTGATGCTACGTAAATACAGTAAATATCACTGTCTTTCTGGTTAATAATAGCGTCAATACCAATGGCAGTTTTTCCAGTCTGACGGTCACCAATTATTAATTCACGCTGACCTCGACCAATAGGTGTCATAGCGTCAATAGCCTTAAGCCCGGTATACATGGGCTCATGAACCGGCTTACGTGCAATAATACCAGGAGCCTTTACTTCAATGCGGCGAAACTCCTTTGTTTGAATAGGCCCTTTTCCATCCAAGGGACGACCAAGCGGGTCAACCACACGGCCAAGCACTGCTTCACCAACCGGAACCTCAGCGATTCGGCCAGTACGCTTGGCGATATCGCCCTCTTTAATTTTACTGGCATCACCCATAATAGGCACACCAACGTTATCAAACTCCAGGTTAAGGGCGATACCCATTTCCCCGCCAGGGAACTCAATAAGCTCCATGGCCTGACAATTACGAAGACCATAAACGCGGGCAATACCGTCACCGATGGAGATCACTACCCCCATCTCGTCAAGGTCTACTTTTTTCTCATACTCCTCAATGCGCTTTTTAATAAGATCACTGATTTCTTCTACTCTTATCCCTTGCATGTTAGGACACCTCACCCCTTATAATAGATTCTTTAAATTTTTCTAACTGGGCTCGAACTGTGCCGTCGAGCACCAGGTCACCTACCTGCACCCTAACGCCTCCTAAAATTTCAGGGTCCTGAATTACATTCAAAATAACCTGGCGGCCTATTTTCTTAGACAGAGCTTCTGTCAGAGCCTTTTGCATATCCTCGTCAAGCTCAGTGGCCACCCGCACTTCAGCTCTAGCTATACCCAACTCTTCATCTAGGAGCTGCTGGTAAGTCTTTACTATATCCTGAATAAAATGAATACGGCGCTTTTCTACCAAGAGCCGCAAAAACTTTGCCACCCCTTCCTCAACCCCCAGACCCTTAATGACGTCTTCTATAATTTCCATCTTTAAGTCCGGGGGATAAATGGGACTCTCTAAGGCCTCAAGGATATCCGGCTGTGAGGCCAAAAAGTCGGCTACTTTCTGCAATTCTTCGCCGTATTCTTTGGTTTTACCAAGATCTTTAGCCGCCGCAAACAACCCTCGTGCATACTTTAAAGCAACTATTGTCCTAAGCACTAGTGCACCACCCTTTCTATAAATTCTTTAATTAAACGCTTTTGGTCTTCAGGGGTAATCTTTTCCCTGATAATTTGCTCGGCCATTTTTACTGAAAGTTCAGCTACCTCTTTACGCAACTCTTCACGGGCCTTTTCTAATTCCTGTTGTACATAAAATTCAGCCTGTTGCTTAATGCGTTCGGCGGTCTCGTAAGCCTCTTTTATAATACGCTCTTTTTCCTTTTCTCCCTGCTCAATGAAGGCTTCCATTATCTTTTTAGCCTCTTCTTCCAGGGTAGCTAACTTCGCCTCATACTCCTTATACTTACGCTCAGCCTCGGCCCGCTTGTCAGTAAGTTCCTTATATTCTCCCTCAATGCGCTCACGGCGGGAGCGAAACATGTTAACTATAGGCTCGCGGCCAAATTTTACCAGAATAATAACCAGGGCAATGAAGTTTACTGTCCACCAGAGAAGGTCTTTTAACTGACGGTCAGTAACATGGGGTTTTACCTCATGGGAGACAGCCCCATGAGCCCCCGCTCCATGAGCAGCAGCCATATCATGGCCTGTAGCTTCATGGGTGGCCGGAGCATTATGTCCTTCTTCTACCGCCCAAACCGGAGATACTACCCATACTAGAAAAAATAAAATTAAAACAGGCCAAAATCGGCGCATTATAAAGACCTCCCTAAAAGTTTCTGAGCTATAGCAACCGCAAAAGTTTCCACCTGAGCCTGTAAAGACTGACGTACCTGTTGAAGCTGCTGAGCCAACTGAGAAAGAGTTTTTTGTTTAAGCTCTTCAGCTTCCTTGTTGGCTGCTTCAAGGATTTTCTTTTCTTCAGCTTTAGCCATTTGCTTAAGCTCTTCCTTCTTGCGAGTGGCTTCAAGACGAGCCTCTTGAAGACGTTCCTGGTATTGTTTGAGAGCTTCTTCGGCCCCTTTAGTAAAACGCTCTATGTCTGAACGAAGGCCATCAAACTTTTCTTTACGCTCTTTAAAAATCTGCATTACCGGCTTAATAAAAATCACGTTCAAAATAGCCGTCATAATAAGCGCTTCTACAATCTGAATAAAAAGCGTGATATCGAACTTTAACATTGATTAAACCCCTTTAACTTGATTTTTACCTCGTTCATGTTGGCGCTTTTACATCATTTCATTTTTGGTGTCAAACCTTTTTTATGGCTTAAAGATGCCGATTATAGGTAAATATTGGAAAAATTAAGGCCAAATTTGCTTATCGAAACGAATAACGCTTACGAGAGGCACTTAACACCATTCCGAGTGCCATCATGTTCACCAAAACCGAAGAACCACCATAGCTTAAGAAGGGTAAAGGAATGCTCGCTATGGGCAAAATATGGATTATTCCTCCGATATTTATAAATACTTCCACAAAAAACATTATGGCTACGCCGTAACACACATATTTATCAAAAGGATCTCGCATTTGCGCCGCTATCTTGAGTATTTGCCATATCAAAACCCCGAAGGCTAGAATCACCAGGGAGGCCCCGATAAATCCCCATTCTTCAGCCCAGACCGCAAAAGCAAGGTCGGTGTCTTTTTCTGGAAGATAATTGAGACGACTTGAAAGCCCTTCTCTAAAGCCCTGTCCTTTTATTCCTCCAGAACCTACGGCTATCAAGGCTTGAATAACCTGGTAGCCTCGGCTCAAAGCAAAGGCCTCTGGATTAATAAAGGCTTCTACCCTGGCCCTCTGATAAGGCTTTAAAAAATTCCAGAGATGAGGCCCAACAATAATGCCAAAAGCAATCATGAAAGCAGCCCCCAGGACTAATACCCGTTTTGGCACCCCGGCTATAAGCACAAAAAAACCAAAAATCAAAGAAAGTATAAGACCCTGATCAAGGTCTAAAATAGCCACTGAAATTATTAGAGGAAAGGCAAAAAGAGCGAGCAGACCAAAAGTCTTGAAATCAAGGTAGTCCTTATCATGTTTATGTAAAATAAAAGCGGAAACAAAAATAAGCGCCAGTTTTGCGAATTCAGAAGGCTGAATGCTAAAAAATTTCAGATTTATCCAGCGTTTACTTGGGTCATGCTTAATAGCTATATAAATCTGCAAACAAAGAACAATAACATAAAAAAACAAAACTAATTTTTCTGAAAAAACTTTTTGATAATCAACAAATGTAAGACCAAACATAATCAAACTTCCCAGGAAAAACCACATCAATTGCTTTTTAAATATTATTTCCTGGGAAGCACTGGCCTGATTTAAAGCACCGGCCATTAACAAGAAAAAAATTGGAAACAATAAAGGCCAGTAAATATTTTTGATCCTTTGTTTTTTCATAATACAGGCTGAGCCCCTTCAAAATAAAATTTTAAAAACTTTCCGGCAATAGGAGCAGCCGAACTGCCTCCATGACCCCCATGTTCAACAAAAACCACAATAATGATTTCGGGGTTATCGGCCGGAGCAAAAGCCATAAACCAGGCATGGTCTCTTTTAAGATAGGGAAGGTCCTCACTCTTTACCCTCTTTTTCATTCCTATAACCTGTGCTGTTCCTGTTTTTCCACCCACCATGATATTTTTCAGTTTAGCCGCTTTACCAGTGGCATCTTTTCCGTTAACAGCTTGCACCATCCCCTTTTTAAGCAAAGCTAGAGTTCGCTTTTTGGCTGGAAGCCTTCCTTCTTTAACCGGAGAAAATTCTTTTAAGACTTCACCGTAAGGGTCTATAATCTGAGCCACATACCAGGGCCTGTAAATAGTTCCTCCATCCACTACTGAAACCAAAAACTTACCCAACTGTAACGGAGTAGTTAAAAGGGCTCCCTGCCCAATAGCCACGTTTAGGGTCTCCCCTTTTTGCCAGGGAGCTTTAAATACTTTGAGCTTCCAGGCTTTATCTGGAACTAACCCTGATTTTTCTCCAGGAAAATCAAGACCTGTTTTTTGCCCAAAACCTGCTGCTCTGGCATACCTGGCTATGGTCTCTATGCCAAGCTCTTCACCAAGCTTATAAAAGTAGGTATCACAGGAAACCTCAATAGATTTAAGTAAATCCACCTGGCCATGCCCCCAGGAACGCCAGCACCTGAAAATTCTTCGCCCTAAACGATAATAACCAGGGCAAAAGACCGTTTCCTGGGGCGATATCACCCTTTCTTCAAGGCCAGCGAGAGCGGTCAATATCTTAAAAGTTGAACCAGGATGATAAGATAAAATGGCTTTATTAAGCAAAGGATGATAGACATCTTCAACAACCTTACTCCATTCTTTAGGGGAAAATCCCTCAATGAACTTATTCGGGTCAACTCCAGGGGCGCTGGTCATAGCGAGGAGCCTTCCATCGCGAGGGTCCATAACCACAATGGCCCCGGACTTTCCCTTGAGTAAATCATAAGCTACCTCTAAAAAGGTACTATCAACTGTTAAAACAAGGCTTTCGCCAATGGTAGGCTCTTCTTCCGCTATAATCTTTTTTATTCGGCCTTTGGCGTCCACTTCTACCAGTTGACGGCCCTTTTTCCCACGTAAAATATCTTCGTACTGGGCTTCAACTCCTGATCTACCAATAAAATCATTGGCTTCATATCCTTTAGCAGCTAGCTTCTTAAGGTCTTTGGCGCTTATCCGTGAAACATAACCAATAAAGTGAAAGGTCTTCTCTCCCAGAGGATAAAAACGTCTAGGCTCAACCTGTATTTCTATTCCTGGCAAAAAGTATTTTCTGGCCTCTATGCGAGCAACCAGATCTCGGTCAATATCTGTTTTGACAGGAACCTTTTCCCATGGATATTTTTTGCAAGCAATCATATAATCTTGTTTTAAAGTCGGAAAATCTTCACCTATTATTTCCGCAAGTTTTTTAAGAGTCTTATCTCCCTCAGGGCCTTTTACTATTTTTCTGTCCAGCAATAGCGTAAACGAAGGAATATTTCCCGCTAATAGGACACCACGGCGGTCATAGATATTTCCCCTGGGAGCCTTTAAAGTAATGACTTTTAAGCTCCTTTTAAGGGCTATCTGACGGTAATGTTCTCCTTTGATAATTTGTAAAAAGAAGAGTTTTAAGAGCAAAATAAAAAAGAGAAAGCCTATTATCACAAAGGTGATACGAATTCGCCTATAAAAAGGGTCTTCCTCAGGGCTTTTAATGGGTTGATTCAAAAACATTTTTGACCCAGGAAATCTGGCAAAAAGTCCAGCAAAGAATACCCCAAATTAAAGTACCTAAAATATATTTTAAAATAATTAGTCCGTATTTTTCAGGCAAAGGCACTTCAAACAAGGCTGGAAAAAGAAGAAGTCTTGCCCCTTCTCCTATAACCACCACTATCACCAGAGAGAAAAAGGCTGGCCCAATTCCCCTCAAAGCAAGTTTTCTATAACATTGTAAAAAACAAAAAAGGGCCAAAAAGTAAGAAAAAACGGTAGGTCCAGGCACTACACTGGAAAAGACATCTATCAAAAGAGCTGTTATAAAGACACCCAGCCAATAATAATTAAATTTTATCCGCCAGAAATAAAAACCTAGAAGTACAGGAAGAAAAGGGTCAAAAGGGATACTTACCCCCAGAAAAGAAAAAAACTGATAACACCAGAAAAGCCCTAAAAGAGAAACAAAAAATACCAGGTTTTTCATTTCAGCTTAACTTTTCTGAGGACTATTACTTCTTCTATATTGTCCAGTTTTACAGCTGGTTTTATTTCTATGGGCTTAAATAAGCCCTGGCTACGCCCTGCCTTTATACGGCTTACGTAACCAAGAAGCAGACCTTTAGGAAAAAGGGCATCAAACCCTGAAGTTACCACCATATCATTTTCTCGAACATCGGCTTCAGCTGAAACATAATCAAGAATACACTTGTTTGGCCCTCTGCCTCGTAAAAGGCCTCTCTCACGGGAGCGCTGAATAAGGGCATCTATAGCCGAAGAAGGGTCTGTGAGGAGAAGGACTTTGGCGTAATTTTCTTCAACACCAATAACTTGCCCTACTACTCCTGCCGGGCCAAAGGGAGTTTTCCCCAGCACAGGCATCTCTGGCAATATGCCAGCTTTAAGCCCCTGGTCAATGATGATAATACCCTGCCAACTGATTATTGGCCGCCCAATAACCCTGGCTACTACCGGAGAGGAAGTTTCAAATTGGTCTATAATTTTCGAAAGTTTCCGTAAACGTTCATTTTCAAGCTGGGCTTCCCGGGCTTTAGCAAGCTCGGCTTCAAGGTAGGCTATTCTCTGTCTCAAAAGTTCGTTTTCTTTTTTAACACCTACCAGAAATAAATAATAGTCAAAAAAATGACGGAGATTTAAACCACTGAGAGCGGCACTTTTACTAACAGGGCCACCTATTTTTAAAGCCAAACGTTCTCCATAGGAAAGAGCCTTAAAGTCCTTAAGCCCTCCAAAAATTAAAAATAACCCTGCCCCACAGACAATTAGGAAAATAACAATCCGGATAATTTTGGGTATAAAATCTTTAAAAAACACTTATTTAGCGCAACATTATTTCTCTTAAAATATGAAGATTATCAAGGGCTTTACCTGAGCCTAAAACAACAGAACACAGAGGGTCTTCAGCTACAATCACAGGGAGGTCTGTTTCTTCCTTGATAAGACGGTCAAGATTCTTTAAAAGGGCCCCACCCCCTGTCAGGACAATGCCCTTGTCAACGATATCAGCGGCAAGCTCTGGTGGAGTTTGTTCCAGGGCATCTTTGATGGTTTCCACAATAACATCAACCTGTTCCTGGATAGCCTCTCTTACTTCCTCAGCATTAATGGTAACGGTTTTAGGTATTCCAGTTATCAAGTCTCTGCCTTTTATTTCAATAGTTTCATAAGGTGGCTCTGGCATTACGTTTCCGATTTCTATTTTGATTTGTTCTGCAGTATGTTCGCCTATCAAGAGATTGTATTTTCTTTTAATGTAATTCATGATGGCTTCATCCATTTTATCTCCAGCTACCCGCACGGAATTACAATAAACAATACCAGCCAGAGAAATTACGGCTACTTCAGTGGTACCACCACCTATATCTACCACCATATTGGCGGTAGGCTCAGTAATAGGAAGGCCTGCCCCTATAGCTGCAGCCATGGGCTCTTCAATAAGATATACTTCACGAGCTCCCGCCGATTCAGCTGATTCCTGAACCGCTCTTCTTTCTACCTGGGTAATCCCAGAAGGCACACTTACAATGACCCTTGGCCTGACAAAGATGCGCCTGTTATGGACCTTTTCAATAAAATAGCGCAACATAGCTTCAGCTATCTCAAAATCAGCGATAACGCCGTCCTTTAACGGACGAATAGCCCGTATATTTCCGGGCGTGCGGCCAAGCATTCTCTTGGCCTCTTGTCCTACAGCCAGCACTCTTTTCCCACGGCTATCAAGACGAACGGCCACCACTGAGGGCTCGCGCAACACGATGCCCTTCCCTTTTACAAACACAAGAGTATTAGCAGTTCCCAAATCAACGGCTAAATCAGTGGAAAACCAACCTGCTAAGGAACGAAACATATACGCAAAGACCCCTCTTAAATTTTGCTTTCAAGTTACCAAACTGGCCCTTTACTGACAAGCAAGGGCCTCTTATTTTCCTAATAGAGAAACCAAACCTTTATAAAGGAGGCCTTTCATGATTAGAATGCCTGCGGTAGCCGGCCGTTTTTATGAAGCCAACCCGGAACTTTTACGCCAGGAAATAGAGTCATATCTTGACCCAACCGCCCCTAAAGAAGCGGCCATTGGAGCAGTTTGCCCTCACGCTGGATATATGTTTTCAGGACACGTGGCCGGTGCCGTTTACAGCCGACTCATTATCCCGGACACGGTAGTTATTCTTGGGCCTAACCACACCGGGTTAGGACATCCAGCGGCGGTCATGGCTAAAGGAACCTGGCAAATGCCCTTTGGGCCTGTAGCCATAGATGAAAACCTGGCGGGCCTTATTCTTCAGGAAAGTCAGGTACTATCTCATGACGTAGAAGCTCACCTGTATGAACACTCTTTGGAGGTGCAGGTCCCTTTTCTGCAATATTTGAATCCCGAAGTATCCATTGTGCCTATTTGCATTTCACACTTGCCTTACGAAGCCCTGGAAGATATCGGCCTGGCGCTAGCTAAGGGTATAGCTGCTTATGACAAACCTGTCTTAATAGTAATCAGTACGGACATGAGCCATTACGTACCTCATGAGGTAGCTAAGCAAAAAGACGCCCTGGCCATTGAAAAAATTATGGAGCTTGATGCCCTCGGTTTACTTGAAGTAGTAACCCGCGAAAAAATTAGTATGTGTGGGGTATTCCCTGCCGCTGCTGGTATAATAGCCTCAAGAGCATTGGGAGCCAAAGGAGCTAAGCTTATAAAATATGCCACTTCAGGTGAGGTATCTGGTGATTTTTATCAAGTGGTAGGTTACGCGGGCCTCATTATACGTTAAAATAAAGGGCCAAAAAAACGGGAGCTTGTAATGAGTGCGGTAAAAACCAGGTTTCCTCCCAGCCCTACAGGGCATCTTCATCTAGGCGGAGCGAGAACAGCTCTTTTCAATTGGTTATTTGCCAGGCATCATGGTGGTTCTTTCTTATTGCGTTTTGAAGACACTGACCGCGAAAGGTCTAAACAGGAATATGTTGATTCCATAAAAGAAGCCCTTGAGTGGCTGGAACTTTACTGGGACGAAGGGCCTTATTTTCAAACCCAACGTCTAGATATATACGCTGAGTATGCCCGTAAACTTTTCGAAGAGGGTAAAGCTTACTATTGCGAATGTTCTCCAGAGGTGCTTGAACAAAAAAGAAAGAAAGCCATAGCTGAAGGCCGTAAACCCAAATATGATGGCACCTGCCGAGAAAAGGGCCTTGGCCCTGGGCCAGGGCGGGTCTTGCGTTTTAAGTGCCCCCAGGTAGGCACTACCGTAGTGGAAGACCTTATCAGAGGCCCGGTAGCCTTTGACAATCAGGAACTTGATGACTTTGTTTTAGTCCGCCCAGACGGCATTCCCACTTACCAGTTTGCCGTGGTCATTGATGACCTTACCATGGGCATTACCCATGTAATCAGAGGGGATGACCACCTTTCCAATACTCCCAAACAAATTCTTCTTTTTGAGGCTCTGGGAGCAACACCGCCTGAATATGCCCATGTACCCATGATTCTTGGGCCAGATGGCAGCCGTCTTTCCAAGCGTCACGGAGCCCTTTCCATCCTGGCCTATCGTGACGAGGGTTATTTACCGCAGGCCATGCGCAATTATCTGGTTCGGCTGGGCTGGTCATATGGAGACCAGGAAATTTTCACTTTAGAAGAAATGATTGAAAAATTTGATCTTTCCCGTGTTTCTAAATCACCGGCCCGCTTTGATCCTGATAAACTGTTGGCTTTAAATGCCCATTATATTCGTCAGGAAGATACTGAACGGCTGGCGGAAATGGTTTTACCTTTTTTGGCTGAGCTGGGGGTGAAAATAGAAAATCCACACGAAGAAAAGTTTTTAAAGGCGGTTGAATCAGTAAAACCCCGGGCGCGCACGCTAAAAGAAATGGCTGAAATGATGAAATTTTATTTTGTTCCTGAAGTAGAATATGAAGAAAAAGCCGCCAAGAAGTTTTTAAAAGCTGAAATTTTACCGGTAATGGAAGAAATATTAGTGGCCCTTGAAAACATGCCTACCTTTGAAGAAAAAGCCCTTGAGGAGCTTTTCCGAGGGCTTGCTGAAAAACATCAATTAAAATTAAAACACGTGGCCCAGCCAGTAAGAGTGGCCCTTACAGGACGCACGGTAAGCCCTGGGCTTTTTGAAATAATGGACATTCTAGGTAAAGAAACCGTTATAAAAAGGCTTAAAAAAGCCATACAATATATAAAGGAGCAGGGGTAATGGGCGAGATTATTGCAATTGTCTTAGTAATAGTAGGCTGGATAGCTATCAATAGATTGATACTCCCTAAAATAGGGATACCTACCTGAATGTCTCCTTCTTGCTCGCTTGATAAGCAGAGCTCCAAAAAGAAAAATAACTAGACTACTGCAGAGCTTGAAGTTGATATAGATTGCTTCGCTCGTAATATTGGAGCACAAAGTAAGTTGCCATTGTTAGTTCTCTCTTTGTCGTTGTGAGCCACGAAGTGGCGAAGCAATCCCTGTGCCAAGGGATAACGAAAGGCCTGAAATCGCCACGCCAACCGCGTCGCCTTGCTATGCACCCTGTTATAACACTCGTAATGTAAAAAATGCTCCCATTAACGCTTGTAATGCTGCAAGGGATGCGTTTCTTTTTACTATCTATCTCAAGGAACACATCTTCTCATCGTCACTGCGAGGAGATACCTCGCTTCGCTCGAGACAAACAAAGCAGTCTAAAGGCTAAGCTGTTTGTAATTATTCACAAAAAATATTTTTTTTGAGCTTTAAATCCTCATTAAGAACGTGATTCAGAAGCCAATCTTTTAAAAATTCAAGCAGTTCAAACTTAGTAGCCACTCCTTTATCAAAGCGTTCTTTAAAATTAAAAACCTCTATAATCAGTCGCTCATGTTCTTTACGATGATGTTCAAGTTCTGGATAATTAATTTCGGTAGTATTTCAGTAATTGTGTCCGAA
>NZ_LSFI01000054.1 GCF_001642325.1 Thermodesulfatator autotrophicus
CCTGCGGACACAGTTGACGAAACACTATGCAGAAAAATTGAGAAGTTTTGTCAAATCACTTTAAAAAGTTTATTTTTTGAATATGAAACTAAATCAAATTCTCGCCCAAAAACGCTATCATTCACTAAATACCTTTTTACGGGCACACTTTGGCGAAAGAGTCCAGAAAGTAACTATTGATGCCGGTTTTTCCTGCCCAAACAGAGACGGCACCATTTCCTACGGCGGTTGTATCTACTGCAATGCTTTTGGCTCTGGCACAGGTGCTTTTAAAAAAGGCTTAAGTGTTAGAACCCAGATGCTTAAAGGTATAGAACACCTTAGTAGGCGCTATAAAGTAAAAAAGTTTATTGCCTATTTCCAGGCATTTTCTAACACCTACGGGCCCATTGACAGAATCAAAGAGCTATACGACGAAGCATTAGTTGATGAGCGCGTAGTGGGATTGGCCATAGGCACCCGTCCAGATTGCGTAAACCAGGAAATTGTTGAACTCCTGGCTTCCTATAGAAAACGAGGTCTAATGGTCTGGCTTGAAATAGGGCTTCAGAGTGCCCACAACCAGACTTTGGCTTTTATAAACCGTGGACACACCTACGAAGATTTCGTTAAGGCTTTAGAATTGGCGAAAAGTAAGAAACTTTTAGTATGCACCCACGTTATATTTGGCCTGCCAGGTGAAACCATGACCCAGATGCTTGAAACAATAGGGAAACTCGCCAAGCTCCCTATAGATGGCATCAAGTTTCACGAACTTTACATTGTTCGTGGCACAAAAATGGAAAGGCTTTATCATGAAGGCCAATATAAACCCCTTGCCCAAAATGAATATGTTGACCTGGTCTGCGAGTCTCTGGCCATGTTACCTTGGAAGGTAGTGATTCAGCGTCTTACCGGAGACCCCCGTCCTGACGAACTGGTAGCACCAGACTGGGCTCGCGAAAAAGCTAAAACCCTCCGTCTCGTAGAAGAAACCCTTCTTAACCGGGACTTATGGCAGGGCAAGTATTTTGGTGAACCAGACCCTATCGTCAAAAGTTTAGGCTAAAATTTCATCAAAGGTTTTGTTAATTTCTTCTTCAATCTTTCCTTTAAAAAGCTT
>NZ_LSFI01000055.1 GCF_001642325.1 Thermodesulfatator autotrophicus
CTCAAGAATAACTTACTCTGGTTCAATGCGAAGTTCACTTTTAACTGGACCATCTAGTTTTGCTTTTAAGCCCTTCCTACTTAACTTTGACCCCATATTTTTGCTTATTTTTCAGGTCTTGCGTATGAGCTCTTCTCATTTTTAAGTCAGCCATTTTAGTTGCCTTCCTTATTAATTTTGTCCCTTAAAAAAGAAACTTTTGCAAAAAATTTTTAGTTTCTTAACTAGTCCCTGAGATTGCTTCGTTAGTCTTTCGGCTTCCTTGCAGTGACAAAATGAACTTGTCATTACAAGCCCCGAAGCGGCCGAAGGAATCCTTATCGCTAGAGGACACTGTCTCCATGGCAATCTAAATCTTTCTCAGAATTTTGGTAAAGGCCTCTTAAATATGTAACCCTTATCCTAGATTTTGAAGAGCCATTTTTATATTTATCAATAATTTGTCACCAGAAAGAGACCTTTCCTTTTGTAAATTAGAACACAAGATTTCTCAGATTAAGGTTCAGGAATAGATGAAAGCTATTTAATTTCTACAATTTATGTCTTCCAGCGTTTTTCCAGAAAAGATACCAGTTTTTCAATGGCAGTTTTAACTCTGGGAGACATTTCGTAAGAAAATTCATCAAGCTTTTCGGCCTCTATTAAATAAGCCGTAAGTTTTTTGGGCATTTCTTCAGGAAAGGCCACGTACCCAACTTCAATTATGTGCCCTAAGGTCATGGCGTGGGTATTTACTGAAGAAACATGAGGGAGTCTTAAGTCCTCTCCACTTAGCTCTATAATTGTGCCTGGCTCCTTGCCCCACTGAGCGGCATCAATAATTATAGCTTCATCGTAACCTCTGATTTTATCCAAAACTTCAAGACCTGTGGTATAAAGTTCTTCAAGATCCCAGGGGCAGGACATTTCACGCAGGCGAGAAACTACTACCAACCCAGCTCTATCATCCTGTAAATAAGGATTACCAATGCCTATAAGAATTGTTTTTTTATTCATTTAGGAAACCCCGAGGCAACGATTGCTTACCCCGTCTTTAATTAAACAAACAAAAAAAGGAGGGCCAAAGGGCCCTCCTCAAAACTAATATTTTTAAAAAATTAGAAGTTTCTTAATTTCTGCTGGAGATTTCCTTCTTTATCGTAAACAAATATTTCAATGGGTGTGACACCTGGGCCAGCCGCATGCGTAGCACAGGCCAGGCACAAGTCAAAGGGACGAAAGGCCATTTCTACATAGTTCAAAATAGCCTCATCTACTTTGCCGTCTTTAATAAAATGCTTGGCTGCCCGACGAATAGCCGCGTTAATAGGCCCTTTGTTATGGGTAGTAGCTACTATTAAGTTAGCATTTGTTACGTAACCATTTTCGTCAGTCTGATAATGATGAATTAGGGTGCCGCGTGGAGCTTCAACAATACCCACACCTTCACCAGTAATGTTAAAGTCGTGGCGGCGGGTCTCAGGAGAGGTAATTTCAGGATCATTCGCTAACTCCACAATGCGCTCAGCCGCATGGAGAAGTTCAATGGCCCTAGCCCAGTGATAGGCCTGAATATAGTGTACAGGCCTTTCTTTAAAGGTGTCCCAGAACTTTTCATAGGCTTCCTGAGCCAAAGGAGTGCTAAAACCTTTGGCAACATTTATGCGTGGCAGAGGCCCTACCGCGTAAAGACTGGTTCCTTCACCATCGTCATAGCCCTTCCAGCCCATTTGCTTGAGATAAGGCATCTTCAGATAGCTCCAGGGAAGAACTCTTTCAGCAATGAAGTCTAAATATTGTTTACCAGTATAAGAACCAATCTCCTGGCCATCGTAAGAAATTATCTTTTGTACTTTTGGTTCATAGTATGAAGTCAGGATTCCATTCTCATCAACACCGGCCATATTATTTACCACTACTTTATACATATCGCCGGTGATGAGTTCCATATATTTTTCATTCTTAAGAACCACGTCTTCAAAGACCTGAAGAGTAAATTTACCGAGTTCAACCAGTTCTTTACCCCACTCAAGAATCTGCTGGCGTTCTTCCTCAGAAAGCTTCTTGGCCCAACCTCCAGGAAGAGCAGATACGGGATGGTTAGGTTTACCTCCCAAGAGTTCAAAAATTTTTACAGCATAGCCGCGTCTTTTAAGCACCTGACGCCCTACATCTACTCCAACTTTCTGAATGAGGCCTATCAAGTTACGCTCTGCCGGAGAAGCTTCAGGGCCAACTACATAGTCAGGAAGACCAAGGGCATAAAGGATAGCCGCGTGGTCTTCAACATAGTGAGCATTAAAATAAATCTCCCTGAGCTTTCTAGCCACTGGAGTAGGCTCAACCCCAAAAATCTGGTCCATAGCTTTCATGGAAGCAGTAAAATGTACCCCTCGGCATACTCCACATATAGTAGATACCGTACGCGGGACTTCTTCCATGGGCATGCCCTGGACAAACTTTTCATAGCCACGAAATTCAACTACCTGAAAAAAGGCGTTATCTACATTGCCATTATCATCAAGAAAAATGGCAATTTTTCCATGCCCCTCCAGACGGGTTATAGGTTCTATAGTTATCTTCTTCATCAAAAGTCCTCCTAAAGCTTATTTCTTAAGCAAACTAGCGGGAAAGGAATAACGATAAAAAAGTTGCACAAGGTTCGGATATTTCTCAAGCAACTGTTTTACCGCTTCGTCAGTCAACATAGTTCCCAGGGCACTAACGGCTTTGGCACCATAATCTTTAACACCGGGAAGCGGGCCACCACAACCACGACAGGGAATACCAACCCTGGTGCAAAGGGCTTTACAATCTCCCTGGGTCACTGGACCTAAACAAATATAACCCTGCTCAAGAAGGCACTTACCTTCTTCAGGAGCCCCTTCAAAAGTGCGTTTAACTTCTTTGGTCAATTCGCGTTTGCGCCCTTGAAGAGCAGGATTGCGCCCACAGAACTCACAGACGGACTTGCCACAGGTAATCCAGGAACCTTTAGGTGGAAGATTACCCTGAATAATAGCCGTAATTGCCTCTCCCACAAAGTCAGGGTGAGGTGGACAGCCTCCCATGAAATAGTCAACTTCCACCACCGAAGAAATGGGAGAAACCTTGTCTAAAAAGCGGGGAAGAGTTAGGTCATATTTACCCTCTTCTTTCCACTCTGGTTGAGGTAAAATCCCTTCAGGGTTATCTGTGCTGAATGTTTCTACATATCCCTGTTTCAAAAGGTCTTCGGCCTTAAAAAGATTGGCCATACCAGGGATACAACCTTCAGAAGCACAGCTTCCAAAGGCCACCAGCACTTTGGCTTTTTCACGCAAAACCTTGAGCATGTGTTCATGCTCATCAAGGCGTACCATACCATCTACCAGGGCCACATCTATAGCCCCTTCAGGCATAGCCTCTAAATCTTTATACTTGACGTCCGCCACGGTAGGTGCCCAAAAAACTACCTCAAGATGTTCAAGAGCGTCCAGCAATCTTTCAGAAAGGTCTACGATGGCCATTTCACAACCGGCACAGCCACCGGCCAACAAGACCCCTAATTTTATTTTGTTAGACATCGGAAGCCTCCTATTATTACTCAGACTTTGGTTTCAAAGGATTAGGGCCAAGCTTTTTAAGCTGTTCTGTAAACTCAGTAACTACTTCTGCTACCTTTTGACCCTCAGAACCAGAAATCCACTCTACTCTTACTCTTTCAGGTTCAAACCCCATATCTGCTAAAAGCTTTTTAAATAACTCAAAGCGGTTTTTAGCCTTATAATTACCAACCTGGTAATGGCAATCGCCGAGATGTCACCCACCAACCAGCACACCATCAGCCCCTCTGGCCAGGGCTTCAAGCACATGCTCTACTTCCACTCTGCCTGAACATGGCACCCGAATAAACTTAACTGTAGGCGGATATTTTAGCCGCATACTACCAGCCAGGTCTGCCGCGGCATAAGTACACCAATGACAGGCAAAACCAACAATATTAGGTGTAAATTCCATGGTTAACCCTCCTGTTTTTCTTTGAGACGCTCTTCGCTCTGGATACGAGCGATAATTTCTTCTCTAGGTATTTCGTTAATAGCTGCTACCTGCTTAGGATCAAACCCCATACATAAAGCTAGGAGCTGCGTATAGTAAAAAACAGGGATTTCAAAATCTATCTCGCCTCTGTCTCGCAAAATCTTCTGGCCACCGTCCATCTGAAGATAACAGGAAGAACAACCCACAACTATCATGTCAGCGTCAATTTCTTCTTTAATGGAAATAAGCTTTTCTTTGAGTAGGCCTAAAGATTTTTCCATATTGGTACTGCGCATTCCCCCCATGCCACAGCAGGCCTCAATACGGCTGTAATGAGGAACATCAGCCTCAAGCGCCTCACAGAGTTCTTTCAAAATAGTGGGGAAAAAGGGGTTAGGCTCTTTTATTGCCATTACTTTTGAAGGCCAAAGAGCGTGACAACCAACCTGAATAGCTATAGTTAATTGTTTTAGAGTATATTTTATTTTCTCGTTAATCTTTTCTGGCCCTACGAATTTATAAAGAGCATGTAATACGTGATAAACCTGCGACGTCCCTTTATACTCCCGATTAATAAGGGCTAATTTTTCTTGAACTGCTTTACGGTATTCCTCATCGTGTTCTATTATGTGTTTAGTTTCAGCAAGGATACCGAAACAGCTATTACACCCGGTAACAACATCAACATCTTTGGCCTCAGCAAGAGTTATATTCCTGGCAGAAACTGCCAGCCAGGTAGGAAGATCAAAAGAGGGTAAAGTCCCCCATGAAGGACAACAGCTAGCCCCTTCAAGGTCCACTAGATCAATACCTAACTCAGGCAAAGCCTTTCTAAATGACTGTTCAATATCTGGTAATTTCAAAGGAATATTACATCCTAAAAAAAGTCCCATAGTCTTCATGTATGGCCTCCTTAACTAAAATAACCCCAGTTCCATAATAGGACTGTTTTCAATGAGAGTTTGTATCTCCTTAAGAGCCTCAGGGTAACTGACGGCAGTAGGTGTCTCAGGTGGTAAACCTACCTTCTGCCTTGTCTCTTTATATGCTTCAGAAAATACGGCATGTCCTTTCATATAAAGGTTCATCTGGCTCTGCACCGCTGAGGTGGAGAAAGCAAGCTCCATAGCCTGGTAACGCCTGTAAGCAAAAACTATCTCAAAAGGCTTGACATTTCGCGGACAGATTTCCACACAGCGGTTACAGGCCTGACAGGCCCAAGTGGAGGAATCTTCTATCATCTCCTCCAAAAAACCCAGCTGAATCAAACGAATCAATTTTCTGGGATTCAAGGTAAAGTCAGCGAATGCCATGGGGCAGGTAGATTGACAGGCCCCACATTGAATACAACGGAGAACCCCATCTCCGCCCCGCTCCATAATAGTTTTAATCGCTAATTCGCGATCTTTTTCGTTTAATACCACAACGCCTTCATACATAATTGACCTCCTAAACCGGCATGGTTAAGGCCTCAACCTGGGCCTCAATTTGTTTATCAGTAAATCCGTGAAGCACTATTGCCTCCGACGGACAGGTGCTTGTGCAAACACCACAACCTTTACAGGCCGTAGGTGCTATCTTAGCCCTTGGACGGTCATTAACGAGTTCCAGAGAAATGGCGTTATAGGGACAAACCGCTACACACAAGCCGCAGCCACTACATTTCTCTTGATTTACTTCAGAAATAGTAGGCTCAATGACCACTTTGCCCCTAGCCAGAGGAACCGCGGCCACGGCCGCCGCTCCCTTGGCCTGAGAAACAGTATCAGGAATATCTTTCGGCCCCTGGCAACAACCAGCTAGATAAATGCCTTCAACAGCTGTTTCCACAGGCTTAAGTTTAGGGTGAAGCTCTTTAAAGAACCCTGAAGCATCTATAGTGAGACTTAAGGTAGAAGCTAACTTCTTAGCAGACTCTGGTACTTCCATAGCCGTAGCCAAGATAACCATATCTGCGTGAACTTCTACGTTTTTACCTAAACCAGCATCATAGGCCATTACCCGCAGACGCCCGTCAGGAAGGACTTCAATACCTCCTGGCTTGCCTCTAACAATATTGATCCCCATTTCAATAGCGGAAGTGTAGTATTCATCAAAGTCTTTACCAGGAGTTCTTACGTCCATGAAATGCATGTAAATTTCAATATCAGGATACTTGCTCTTGATGAGCTTAGCCTGCTTGATCAGATACATACAGCATACGCGAGAACAGTAAGAATGATAGCGCACATCTCTTGAGCCCACACAGGAAATAAAAGAGATGACTTTTGGTTTCTGGTTGGTGGAAGGTCTTACAAGCTTACCACCTGTTGGCCCAGTGGCAGATAACAAGCGCTCAAACTGAAGGGCCGTCATCACATCAGGGTGATGCGGTGCATATTCCTTAAACCAGTCTTTTTCCATAACCTTGAAGCCTGTAGCCACTACAATGGTTCCCACATCAAGTTCCACAATCTCTCCGTTAGGATCAAGATTGAGGCTACGGTTTACAGCCCCTGTTCCACAGGCCCTTTCACACGGAGCAAGTATTGGCTTCCCGGTGCGTTTGCTAATTTTGGGCTCAGTTCCAAATTTGCGTCCGGCACAGTTAATGCAGTTATCAATGTCAATAACCGCTTTCTTGGGCACAGCCTGAGGGAACTGGATATAAATGGCCGGGCGATGGTCAAGGCCGGCGTTAAACTCGTTTGGCACTTTTACCGGGCACTTTTCCATACATTCACCGCAACCCGTGCACTTCGTCCAGTCAACCCAGGTCTGTTTTTTGCGGACTTTGACTTTGAAATTTCCGACAAATCCTTCCACACTTTCTACTTCGGAGTAGGTGAGAAGTTCTATATTGGGGTTGGTGCTAACCTGCACCATAGCGGGCGTGAGTATTCACGCCGAGCAATCATTGGTGGGAAAGGTCTTGTCAAGCTGGGCCATAACCCCACCAATAGACGGTTCTTTTTCCACGAGATAGACTTTGTAGCCCATGTTAGCAAGCTCAAGAGAAGAAAAGATCCCAGCTACTCCGCCCCCAATAACCATAGCCGTCTTATTTACGCCGACTTCTATCTCCTCCAGTGGTTCTGCGTAAAGGACTTTAGCTACCGCACTGGCTACCAGTTGTTTGGCCTTCTTGGTAGCACCTTCCTTATCAAAAGCATGTACCCAGGAATCTTGGTCACGAATGTTGGCCATTTCAATGAGATACTTATTTAAACCGGCGTCTTCCAAGGCCTTACGAAAGATGGGCTCGTGGGTACGCGGTGTACAGGCAGCCACTACCACCCGATCCACCAGACCTTTGCGGATATCTTCTTTAATCATCTCCTGACCGGGGTCAGAACACATAAAAAGATTAGTACGAGCTACCGTTACCCCGGGTAGCTTTTCCGCAAACGCCCTTACTTCTTCACAATCAACAACTCCGGCGATGTTCTCGCCACAATAGCATACATAAACCCCAACCTTTGGCATACTTATCCTCCTTAAAGGCCCTTATTATCCGTTGCCTAAACATTTCTTTTTGTTTTCATTAGCTTTTTCTTTTTTGGCCTCACTAGCCTTTTTGACTATGTCAAGTACCTTGTCTATAAGTTTAGGATCTTCTTCCAAAGGAAATTCTTCTATAGTCTTACGGCGAGCATCAGCAAAAGCACCTCGTGCCTTTGGTGTTCTAATGATAACTGAAGTCCAGCCATCTGGAGCGCCAATACCTCCAAAAGATATATCAGCAAACTCAGCTGAATAATCTTCACAGAACTTACAGGCAGGTCTTTTTAGGTCTTCTAGCTCAGAAAGAGGAATACGCTTAACTTCTCCGTTCTGAAGGGTAATAATCAGGGCGTCTTTTATGTTTATTTTGGCAATTTCATCCCACTTAAACCCGCCAAGCTCTTCAATTTTTTTACGCCCAGCTTCGTCAAAATTAAAATGCCCAGAACAGAAAAGCCCTAGAAGAAGATAAAAAGTCTCTGAAGGAGAAATATTGAAATATTGCATCTTTCGCAGGGTATGAATTTGACAGGGAGTTCCCACAATGGCTACCCTTCTAAGTTTTTCCACCATAGCTGGGCGCATGGCCTCAAAAGAAGGAGCAAAGGTAGAATAGGTCTCACTTAAGCTTTGTAATCCTGCAGAAACATCATGATAAAAACCCGCCGACTCGATGACTTCCTCTGGCGAAGTAACCAGGGTAGGTACCACCTGGAAAGGACTTATCCTTTTAGCCACTACCGCTCCATCAATCATGCCCTTCTTAAAAAGATGGACCAGCAGAGCTGTAACCACTCCACCGTCAGTTGCCCGCTGGCGAATCTCAGGACTAATGGCCCTAGCAACCTCTACCCCCAATACCGGCCCAGCAGGCGGCTCCCAGCCAACAGCCTTCATAAAGGCCTCTTCTTCATAGGCCGCCTCAGGACAAACCATATAACAAACACCACACTCAATACACTTCTCTACATCCTTATACTGAGGATACCCCTCCTCATTAAAACCAAGAGCGCCGTAGTTCACGGCGGTACAAACTGACACACAACCACCACACCTGTGACACAAACCTTTCTGTATTACTTCTTGCTGAAGATCGGCAAAAGTCTTCATAGGACACTCCTATTAGCAAAAGTAAATTATTCTTTTAGGCGCAATATATTATTTAAGTTTTTTTGTCAACTAAACATTTCTGAAGAAAATAATAAATCATCTTGACTTAAAGCCTTTAGTAAAGTTCCCAACCTTACCTTGATGTAAGAGCCCTCTTTGCTCAGAACAAGGTAAAGCCCTAAGGAATAATGTTACTATAATTGGCTGTGCAAAAGAAACAAATCAAAAATTTATATTTAAAAAAGCTATTAATTTAAGACTATTGAAGCTTATTTATGGCAGAAAGCTTATCAAAGATTTCTTAACATAAAGCCCGCAGCCCCAGACTTTGCCTTCACACCTGAGAATAACATAGCCTTCTTCTACTTCCGCCGAAAATGGTATTTTTCTTTCCCGGCGCAGGCGGTCAAGTTCAGCTGGAGAAAGGTCTATAATATTTTTTTGGGCTAAATGGCCAAAACGCTGAAGGGCCGTTGAGGTGGGCTTCAGCCAGTGGGAAACTCGCCTGGTAAAAAGAAGACCAACGGTTTGAACCTTTAAACCCTGTAGGGGCTTGATATCTGGTAGTTCTACAAATAGCCAGTAATTTTTGGAAGTAGAAAGCAGCAAATACCCTTCAAAGGCCTCTTTGGGAATGCCAAAGCGTTCCTCCCAGAAAGAAAGAACCTCGTCTCTTTCTTCAAAGGATGTAACCCTTGGCCACTTGGCCTCTTTGTGAATCTTTTTAACGCGCTTCTTTTTTCTGGGCATTTACATCAACCTCTTTATCTTGGCTACAAAGAAGCCTACGGATTGGGTCTCATGAGGATAAAATCTCCTGGCGTTAGCAAGCCCGGGATGAAGTATTTTCCCTTCCCATTCGGTTATCCCGGGGTGACATGGTAAAGGATATTCACAGAGCAAAATCTCTGCCTGCCGCTTTCGTAAGAGATAATCCACCACCAGTTCATTTTCCTCGGGATTAAAGGTACAGGTAGAATAAACCACAATGCCACCCACCTTCACCAGGTCAAAAGCCCTTACCAATAGCCCTTTCTGAATGGCTGGAAGATTGGTATGGCCTTCTTTCTGATAAAGAAGCTCTCCTTCATAGCCCTGGCGGTAACGACCTTCACCAGAACAGGGGGCATCTACCAGGACCTTATCAAAAGGTATCCCAAAGGGAAAAGTTTCTCCACGATATAAAGTTGTCGCTACGGAAGCCACGCCCAGGCGCTTTAAATTGGCCACCAGGGCCGTAAGGCGGTCAAGACGCCGATCATTGGCCACGATAACAGCCTTATCTTGTGATGCCTGAGCCATCTGGGTAGTCTTGCTGCCAGGGGCAGCGCAAAGGTCAAGAATATATTCCCCTGGCCTGGGTTCAAGGGCTATCACTGGCAACGCACTGCTGGTGGTCATGGGGTAAATGTAGCCAAGGTAATATTCTTCGGTGCTTCCCAGGGGAAAATCTCGCGGCTCAACCCTATAAAACCGAGGAAGCCCTGAAACTAGCTCCGCCTTAACTCCCTGACGGGCTAATCCCTTAAGGACTATCTCAGGGTCCGGACATTTTAATTCGTTTAAGCGAAAGTAAAGAGGCAGGGGTTCTTTTAAATGTTCTAAAAACCTTTCAAAATCAGGAATAATATCGCGATAACGTTCAAAATAAGCTGGGGCTTCCGAAAGTTTTAGCATTTTTCGTGTCCGTTTCTTACGAGACGAAAAAGTTCCTGGTGGGAATCAAGAATAATATCAGCTTCCTTGAGATGTTCTTTTGGCAAAGTGGTGGTTAAAGCCACACACAAAAGCCCCGCTCCTTTGGCACTTTTTATACCTGCCGGAGCATTTTCTACAGCGGTGGCCTCGTGAGTTTTAACTCCTAGTGCCTTTTGGGCCAGAAGATAAGGCTCTGGATGAGGTTTCCGCCGGCTAACCTGATCTCCAGTGAGAATAAAATGAAAAAGCCTGATAAGTTTTTCCGGAAGAATTTCTTTTAATATTTCGTAATGAGAGCTGGTAACAAGGGCTAGCCTTCGGCCTTCACTCCTCAAGTCTGAAAGAAGGTCAGGAATTTCTGGAAAGGGCTTAACAAAGGCCTGGTATTTTTTACGAAAAAGCTCTCGTTGCCGTTTAAGTACCGCCTCAAAAAGCTCTTGGGTGGGAGTTACCCCCTGGTCTTCAAAAATCTTGCGTGAAGTCTCGGCTTCAATGGCGCCTTCGTGAAGATAAAGGGCCTCCTCTGGCACATTTAAGCCAAATTCACGAAAGGCCTCCTGCCAGGCCCGCACATGCCAGGGCATGCTATCAAGCACCACCCCGTCCATATCAAACAAAATCCCTTCTTTATCCTTAAGGGTGTTCATTTAAAGCCCCAAACGCTTTCTAACTTCCTTTTCTTCAAGGCCTTCAACATAGACTTTTTTATGTCTAGAGGTAAGGCCGGCTACTAACTTCACATCTTTTTTAGGTATAGCCAGTTTTTTGGCCAGAAAAGATATTAAAGCTTGATTGGCCTTTCCGTCAACAGGAGGAGATTTGACTTTTATTTTTAAAAAACCCTGATAAAGACCGACGATTTCCTCTTTTTTGGCTTTAGGCTGGAGATATACTTCAAGTAAAAGGCCTTTGCCATGTTTTTTTAGCATCTAATCCTTAAAAGAACGCTCAAGATATTCTTCCCAGGTCTTTAAAAAAGTTTTCAATTCTATTAGCATTTTCTCTTTTTCGTTTTTTAGGGTCTCTATTTCAAGGAGAATCTCGTCTCGTTTGTTTTGGGCTTCTTTAATAATACGGTCTGCTTCTTCACGGGCTTCAAGCATAAAGGCTTTGGCCTCAGCTTCAGCTTCTTTTTTAATGCTTTCGGCCAGGCTTTCCGCTTTAAGCAGGGCTTCTTTGATGAGCTTTTCCTCGCGCCTAAGTTCTTCTAATTCTTTTTCAAGTTTGGCTACTTTATCTTTCAAAGAGTTATTTTCACGCTGGAGTTCTTTAAGGGCCTCGGCTATTTCCTCAAGAAATTCATCTACTTCGCCTTTGTTATAACCAAAAAGAGAGCTTGAAAAACTTTTATCCTGAATATCAAGTGGTGTTATACTCATAAAATCACCTCAAAGAATAGGAAAGGTCATAAAGCACTGGCACTAAAAATTGCTGTAAAAAGATAATTATCAAAATAGCCACCAGCGGTGAAAGGTCTATACCTCCCATAGGTGGCACAAACCTTCTAATACGTGAAAGCACAGGCTCAGTAATCCCATAAAGAAATCTTACAATAGGGTTATAAGGATCCGGGTTTACCCAGGAAAGCAACGCCCTGATGATTATTATCCACATATAAATGTTTAAGGATATATCAAGAACTGTGGCCAGGGCCTTCAAAAAATGTGACAGGACAAACATTTACTCACCTCCATTCTAAAGTCCGCCTCGCCCGAAGGGACAAACCGGATAGCGGCACTCTTTACACCCTAAACAAAAACCACCGTGACCCAGTTTGGCCATATCTTCTCGGCCTAATTTTTCACCGCATATCACCCTTGGTAAAACCAGGTCAAGGACCGTTACCTTAAAATACATACCACAGGCCGGAATTCCAAGAATAGGCACCTCGCCCTTGTAAGCCACCAGAAACATGGCCCCAGGTAAAACCGGACTTCCGTAAACCAGAGAATCAACACCTACGTTAGCAATGGCCTTTGGGGTAACATCATCAGGGTCAACGGACATACCCCCGGTTACCAGCACCATCTCCGCTCCAGCAGAAATAACCTCTGAAATAGCCCTGGTAATAACTTCACTATTGTCTGGACAAAAGCGCGGGCCGATAATTTCCAAGCCGTAACTTTTGAGCTTGGGAGAAAGAGCCGGGAAAAAGGCATCTTCCACCCGGCCGTAATAAACTTCGTTTCCAGTAATCACCAGGCCCACTTTATTTATAACGGGCTTTTTAATGTAAAGAACCTTGTTGGAAGAGCATATTTTTTCTACTTCGTCTAAAAGGGGATCCTTTACCACCAGAGGAATAGCCCGGCCAGCAGCCACCGCCTCACCCTTTTTCACCATAAAGTTTGAATGCCTGGTGGAAAGCATTATTTCTCCAAGAAGATTAAGCTGATAAAGGGCCTCTGTGTTTACCTTAAACAACCCCTGGTAAGCAGCCCTAAGAACCACTTTTCCTTCTTTTATGTTCGGATCGTATTCAATACCCTCTCCAGCTACAGCCTTAGCTAATCTTAAAGCCGCTTCGTCTTCGTGTATCTCGTCAGGTTCAAGTTCAAGTACATAGATATGGTCCTTGCCCATGCGTTTAAGACGGGGTACATCTTCTTCACGAATCACATGCCCCTTTTTAAAGGCAGGCCCCTTAGACTTGCCAGGGATGATTTCGGTAAGGTCGTGGGGAATTATCATCCCCACGGCCTTTTCCACCGGAACGGTTCTCGCTTTCATTGGGTAAAACCTTTCTTGCGAGCCTTATGGTCGTAAGCTTCAATTATACGTTGCACCAGGGGATGACGCACCACGTCCTGCTTGTCAAAAAATACAAAGGCTATGCCTTCAATCCCTTGAAGGATCTCCACGGCCTCTACCAGGCCGCTCTTACGGGCATCAGGGAGGTCTATTTGGGTAATGTCTCCAGTAATTACCGCCCTTGAACTAAAACCCAAACGAGTGAGGAACATTTTCATTTGTTCTGAGGTTGTATTCTGGGCTTCGTCAAGGATAATAAAGGCTTCATTTAAAGTGCGGCCACGCATAAAGGCAAGCGGCGCTACTTCAATAGCCCCCTTTTGAATAAGGCGGGAAGCCTTGTCATAAGGAAGCATGTCATAAAGGGCGTCGTAAAGGGGACGCAAATACGGGTTTACCTTTTCTACCATATCACCAGGCAAAAAACCGAGTTTTTCACCTGCTTCTACCGCCGGACGCACTAATACGATACGTTGTATATCTCCACGCATAAAGTAAGAAATAGCCATAGCCATGGCCAGATAAGTTTTTCCAGTTCCTGCTGGCCCCACCCCAAAGACAATGTCATGGTTTCTTATAGCATCAATATAAACCTTCTGGTTCAAAGTCTTGGGGGTTATAACCTTGCGACCTGAGCTTACAAATACCGTCTCAAGGAAAATATCTTTCAAATTAGCCAGAGGATTCTGGCTGATAATACGCGTGGCGTATTCTACGTCGCTGGGATAAAGGGTGTAGCCCGCCTTAAGCAGGCTATAAAGTTGCTCACAGGTACGGTCTGCCAGCTCGGTGTCCAGGCGTTCGCCAGTAATGTGCATTTCATTACCGCGCACCTGGATGTGCACGTTAAAAGCCCGTTCAATGGTTTTTAAATGGGCCCCTTTTTCGCCGTAGAGCCAGCGGGCTAAAGCATTGTCTTCAAAAGTGCGCTGTAAAGTAATTATTTCTGGTGTTGCCATCTTTTCTTTCATTGCCTTCATTTTTCTTCTAAATTTTTGATTAAATCTTGTTTTTTCATAAGTATAACCATTTTTTAAGCTTTACCCAAGGGGTTAAACTCTAAGACCGCTTTTTTGTCTTTCAAGTTCTTCAAGGCGCCTGTTATAAAAAGAAATCACTTCGCGTCGACTGAGCATACCCAAAAACTTGCCATGGTCATTATCAGACACAACTGGCAGGGCATCTATATTTCTTATAGTAAATTTCTGAAAGGCCGAATGAATATCTTCTGACGGCCTGGTGGTAATCACCTTTTTACGCGCCACGTCTTTTATTTTTAAAAAATCCCATACTTCTGGGTGTTTCAAAATTTCCCGAATATCATTTATGGAAAAAATCCCACTTAGTTTACCTTCTTTATTTACCACAGGGAAATAATGTTGCTCGGTTTCATAGAAAAATTTAACAAAATCTTTAAAAGCCATATCCTCTGGAAGGATTACCCACTTTTTACGAGAAGGGTCAAAAATATCTTTAACTTTTATGCCCATCAAAATATCCAGGAAAAATTCACCTCGGTGCGCAGGAGAATCAAATTTGGTGGGAACTTGCCACTCGTAAAGACTTTGATATTTAAAAGCACCGGCTAAAAATTTTTGCACGAAATAAGAAAGAACCACCGAAAGGGCCGCTGCCCCAAGCATATGGAAGGCACCGGTCATTTCAATAACCATGAAAAGCGTGGCAAGGGGCACCCGAGCAGCTGCTCCAAAAACAGAAAGCATTCCCACCACTACAAAAGGCCCCGGCGGTTGCTGAAAAAAATAAGCTAATATCCCGCCCAGCATGGCCCCTATGAAAAGGCTCGGGGCAAAAACCCCACCTGAACCGCCAGAACCAACAGTTAGCCCCAAAGCTATCATCTTCAAAAAAATAAGAAGTAACATAAGGTGAAAAGGCAGATTTCCATCAAGGGCGGCCTGGATCCAGGGATAACCACCCCCAAGAATCTGGGGAAAATAAACAGCAAGAAGCCCTACTACCAATCCTCCCAGGGCAGGTTTTAAAAACTGCGGCACATTAAGCACCTTAAAAAAATCTCGTAAGCGATAAAAAACTTCTGGCAAAATGGCTGCTACCAGGCCAGCACATATCCCAAGACTGGCGAAAAAGAGATACTGGTCCCATTGGGTAATAGGAATTTCATGCACTTTAAAAAGGGGCTCCCAGCCAACCACTATACCGTTTAACACGTAGCCAGTTACAGAGGCCAGAAGGCAAAACAAAACAGCGTGGCTCTCAATATCCATTTCGCTATATAGCACACTTATAGCAAACATAGCGGCCCCTATGGGTGAACGAAAAACCGCCCCCAGACCTGCAGCCATGCCTATAAGAAGGAGAAGCCTTCTTTCAGTGATAGACCTTTTAGTGAGCTTAGCGTAAATAGAACCAATACCGGCACTAATCTGAACCACTGGCCCTTCGCGTCCGGCTGAACCTCCAGAACCGATAGTTATAGCTGATGCCAGCATTTTTACAAAAGGAACCCTCAGCCTGATATAGCCGTCTTCAAAGTGATAGGCCTTAATAGCGGCGTCTGTGCCGTGGCCTTCAGCCTCTGGAGCCAGGGTGTAAACAATAAGTCCAGATAATAAGCCACCTATAGTGGTGCTAACAGGGATTAAAAAACGGGCTGTTTCAGAGAGAGGCTTACCGGGCTCATAACCTACGAAAGTTTCTAAAAAGAAATGATAGGAATAATCCACCATAAAAGTGAAGACCTGAGCAGCTAAAAAGCCAACAAAGCCCAAAAAAATAGCATCAATAAATAAACGGGTATGTTCTCTTTTCACTTAGCCTTCTTCTGCCTGTCTCTTAAGT
>NZ_LSFI01000056.1 GCF_001642325.1 Thermodesulfatator autotrophicus
GACACAATTACTGAAATACTACCTTAAAATTTCTCTTGACTCTCATATAAAAGATAAAGCCTTTACTTTTTTGGAGGCTTTTTTTGAAGATGTCTTTAAGCCAGGTTTTTATGAAAAAATATTAGACCTTTCTTCAAAACACCTAAAAGCTGGGATAACGCCAGCTATTTTGATGTCCTTGTGTGAATCTCTAAAAATGAAGATTATTCAAGAGTTAAGAAATTTAAAATCGTTTGATGACAAGGATTTTTGCACTGTAAGTCGCTTCTTTGCCCTTTTAGCCACTTACTTTTTTCAGGCCTATTATAATCTCCTTTTTGAGAGGTTAACCAAAAATTTAGAACAACTTTCCCGAAAGAATCGCTTTTTGTCTTTAATCAGAGAAATAAACTTGCTAATTTTTCCGGAAAATATTTCTGAAAAAGAACTTTTTGAAAAGGCCTGTCATATTCTGGTAAAAGAAGGAGGATATTCACTAGCCTGGATAGGATTGATAGAAAACGACCAAATTATTTTTAAGGGAGCTTTTCCAGAAGACCATCCTTACTTGAAGCATTTACCAAAGGAACTAGAAGAGTTTATGGGAACTGATTTGCGAAAATACGCCAAAGATTTTTTGGCTGGCCATCCTGTAATCATCAATGATATCAATCAAGACGAAGCTTATAAGGTCAGAAGGGATAAAATTAAACCGTATAACTTGAACTCTATTGCTATAGTCCCCCTTTTTTTAAACGAAAAAATCGCTGGAGGAGTTTTTCTATATCATTCTCAGGCAAACTTTTTTGCTTCAGATGAAATTAAGCTATTACATGAAGTAGGAAGAGATATAAGTATAGGTTTGCGCCATATAAGACAGCAAGAACGCCTGGAAAAAGCCCTTTTTAAAGACGATCTTACCGGCCTTCCCAACGAAAAAGCCCTTGTAATAGAACTGGCATCTTTAGCCATTGAGGCTACGAAAGATGATTTTTCAGTAGCTATAATCCGTACGGATATTATAGACTTTTCTGCCATTAACCAGTCCCTGGGTTACACTGCTGGAGACAAGATATTAAAAGAGCTGGCCCGGCGATTAAAAGAATTATTAAAAAATAAAAAAGGAATAATCGCCCGAACCGGTCCAGATGAGTTTTCTATTGCTTATTTGTTTGAAGATTTGAGTCATCTTAAATCTTTTCTTTCTTCTCTAAAAGAAATTATGAGGAAACCCTTCTGGATAAATCAAAGTGAGTTGCGTTTAGAAATTGGTTTAGGCGTAGCGGTTTATCCCAAGCAAGGGAATGACATAATAGATGTTTACGAAAAAGCGGCGGTGGCGTTAAAAAATGTTTTTAGACAGAAAGGGGGAGGAACTGCTTTTTATTCTCCTGAGCATTCTCTAGATATTTTAAAAAAGTTTTCTTTACTCGGCGAGCTTGAAAGAGCCATAAAACAAAAGGAGTTGTTGTTATTTTACCAGCCCAGAATAAACCTTCAGACCCGAGAGGTAGTTGGTTTTGAGGCCTTATTACGCTGGAAACACCCCGATCGGGGCATTATTCCTCCTTTGGAGTTTATACCCATACTTGAAGAAAGCCATCTGATTTTAGAGGTAGAGCCTTTAATATGGGAAATTATTGCCAAATTTTGGGGTAGGATAAGAGAAAAATTCCCTCACCTAAAGGTTTCTGTAAACATAAGCGCTTCTCAGCTAAAAGAAAAAAGATTCGTGGAAAAACTAAAGGACTACTTGAAGACATACGAAATTTCCAAAGAGGCTATAGAGTTAGAAATAACTGAAAGTTTGCTTCTTGACCCGGTGGCAGAAAGAAATGTCAAAAATCTTTGTGCGGAAGGTTTTAGTCTGGCTCTGGATGATTTTGGTACAGGCTATTCCTCTTTTCAATATCTTAAGAACTTAAGAGGTATGGACATAAAGATAGACCGTTCTTTTATAGCCAAGGTGCCAGATGACAGAGAGCAGGTGTCTTTAGTTATGGCTATGGTTTCTATGGCCAGGGGCCTTAACCTGCGCACAGTGGCTGAAGGCATAGAACGCCGAGAACAGCTGGCTTTTATCACCGGCCTGGGGGTTGACGAAGTTCAGGGCTTTTACTTCTCAAGGCCACTTCCCTGGCAAAATGCTCTCAACTTCCTGGAAAGCTATAATCCCAGAGAATTTTTCTGGTAGAGTTTCTGGCCGTTTTAAAGGTTGGCTAACTTCTTTTTAAGAAATTTTTCCACGCCTAATTTGTGCCAGATTTGGTTTATCTTTTGCTGGACCTGTGGGTCCATCTCAATGACATCAGGCCAGTCGCGCTCAAAACCTTCTTCAGGCCACTTACGGGTGGCGTCAATGGCCATTTTACTTCCGTAATAAGGAAGAGGTGCAGCGTGGTCAAGGGCATCCACCGGGCCTTTTACAAAGAAAATGTCGCGCTCAGGGTCAATGTTATTGCCGAGACGCCAGAGGCATTCAGAGGTGTCCTGAACATTTACTTCTTTATCAAAGATTACGATGATTTTACAAAACATCATCTGGCCAAGGCCCCAAAGGGCGGAGGCTACTTTCCTGGCATGCCCGGGATATCTTTTATCAATAGAAACAAAGGCCAGATTGTGAAAAACTCCTTCCATGGGAAGGTTAATGTCCACCACTTCTGGTAAGGTCTTTTGTATTAAGGGCAAAAAGAGCCTTTCGGTGGCTTTGGCCATGTAACAGTCTTCCTGAGGGGGCTTGCCCACAATAGTTGCCGGATAAATAGCGTCCTTGCGCATAGTCATGCAGGTAACATGAAAAACGGGATAATAATCAGGAAGAGAATAATAGCCTGTATGGTCACCAAAAGGCCCTTCAAGGCGCCTTTCTCCTGGCTCCACGTAGCCTTCAAGTACAATCTGGCTCTGAGCCGGGACTTCCAGGTCAATCGTCAAACACTTTACCATTTCCACGGGTTTTCCCCGCAAAAATCCGGCAAAAAGAATTTCGTCAACATCATCCGGGAGAGGAGCCGTGGCAGCATAAGTAGTGGCTGGATCAGGGCCAATGGCCACCGCTACTTCTAAACGCTTGCCAAGCTTTTCAGCCACGCGATAATGATGGGCCCCGCCTTTATGGAGATGCCAGTGCATACCGGTAGTACGGCGGTCAAACACCTGCATACGGTACATTCCTACATTGCGTACCCCTGTTAAGGGGTGTTTGGTAATGACTACTGGAAGGGTGATAAAAGGCCCGCCGTCCTGAGGCCAGCAGTGTAAAACCGGAAGCTTGAATAAATCTACTTCATCACCTTTAAAGGTTATTTCCTGGCAGGGGGCTTTATCAACCAATTTGGGAAATACATTGGCCAGACGTTTTATTTTAGGGATAAGATTGAGTTTTTTTATGATGGAATCAGGTTTTTCAATTTCTATAAATTGCAAGACATCTTCACCAAGGTCGTTTAAGTTTTTGACTCCCAGGGCCAGGGCCATACGGCGGAAACTACCAAAGGCGTTAGTAAGAACCGGCATTTCGTAGCCAGGTACATTTTCAAAGAGAAGGGCTGGCCCATAGACCTTGCAAACCCGGTCAGTTACCTCGGGTATTTCAAGCTTGGGAGATAATGGCTCTTTTATGCGTAAAAGTTCGTTTTCAGCCTCAAGTTTTTGAATAAACTCCTGTAAATCTTTATAGGCTATCATGGCTAATCCTTTTCAAGAATTTCTTTGTGTACGGGAATTTTTATGGGTACGGGATACTTCCCGTTAAAACAGGCCAGGCAGAAGCGCTTATGGTTGCCACCTGCCGCCTTTATAAGGCCTTCAAGTGAGAGATAATGCAGGCGGTCAAGTTCAAGATAGCGCCTTATTTCTTCAACGGAATGTTTGGCCGCAATCAATTCACCGCGTGAAGGGAAGTCTATCCCGTAGAAACAGGGAAACTTTATAGGCGGGCAGCTTATTAACATATTTATCTCAAAGGCCCCTGCTTCACGAATGGCCTTTACCCTGGTGCGGCTGGTAGTGCCACGAACCAGGGAGTCATCAACAACGGCTACCTTTTTACCTTTGAGAATGTCTTTTACCGGGTTCAATTTAACTCTAACAGAAAAATCTCGCATACTCTGGGAAGGTTGTATAAAAGTGCGCCCAACATAGTGATTTCTTATAACTCCCATTTCAAAGGGAAGGCCGGTGGCCTGGGCGTAACCAATGGCAGCGTAGTTGCCCGAGTCAGGAAACGGCATAACAAAGTCGGCCTTAATTGGACATTCTTCTGCCAGTTGAAAGCCCAGTTGTTTACGAAAGTTATAGACATTCTGGCCAAAAATATTGCTGTCTGGCCGGGCAAAGTAAATAAATTCAAAGATACAATGGGCAGTTTCTTTACTTTCCACACCTTTGTAAGAGTTTAAACCGCTTTCATCAATGACTAAAATTTCTCCAGGTTCAATGTCTCGCAGGTACTGGGCCTGAACCAGGTCAAAAGCGCAGGTTTCAGAGGCGAGGATGTACCCGCCATTTAACATGCCAAGGGCAAGCGGTCTGAAGCCATGAGGGTCCCTAAAGGCTACCAGCTTGTCCTGCGATAAGAGGATTACCGAATAAGCACCTTCTATGACTTCCATGGTATCACGAATGGCTTCTACCAGCCCTTTTTTAAGGGACTTGGCTATGAGATGGACGATGATCTCGCTGTCCATGCTGGTTTGAAAAAGAGAACCCTGCTTTTCAAGTTCGGTGCGTAATAGGTGGGCATTAACCAGATTGCCGTTATGAGCCAGGGCAAAAGTGCGTTTACCATGGATTACGAAAAAGGGTTGGGTGTTTTTAGTGGTGGTAGAGCCGGTGGTTGAATAGCGCACGTGTCCCACTGCCAGGTGGCCTTTTAGCTTCTGTAAAATGGGTTCGTTAAAGACTTCAGCCACTAATCCGAGGGCACGGTGTTCGTATGCCTCCTTACCATCAGAGGTGACAATGCCGGCACTTTCCTGGCCCCGATGCTGAAGGGCGTAAAGCCCGAAAAAGGCTATTTTGGCAGCTTCATTATGGCCAAAGACTCCTATTATTCCACACATAAGCGCTCCCGCAGTTTATTTATAGCGCTCCAATTTATTTTTCTACCGCTCCACCTACTACAATTTCCGGTATGCGTAAAGTGGGCTGTCCGTCAGAAACTGGTACTCCCTGGCCGTCTTTTCCGCAGGTGCCTATGGTAAAGCCCAGATCATGACCAACCATATCAATTATTTGTAGCACCTGAGGGCCGTTTCCTGAAATAGTGGCTCCTCTTACCGGTTCTCCTAAAAGGCCTTTTTCAATGAGGTATCCTTCCGTAACTTCAAAAACAAAGTTGCCAGAAATGGTATCAACCTGGCCACCTCCCATTTTTTTGACGAAAAGGCCTTTGTCAACGCTTCTAATGATTTCTTCCGGAGTGTGAGGCCCTGGGGCAATGTAAGTATTTGACATGCGCGGAATAGGACGGTGGCGATAAGATTCACGGCGTCCATGGCCGTTTGATTCCTTGCCGGCTTTCATGGCTGATAAGCGGTCGTAAAGGAAATCTTTTAAGACGCCGTCTTCTATGAGCACGGTTTTTTGCGCGAAAACACCTTCGTCGTCAAACTGGTAATATCCGCGCTGATAAAGAAGGGTTGGGTCATCTATCACCGTAATAAGAGGGGAAGCTACTTGCTGGCCGATTTTCCCGGCGTAAACAGAAAAGCCTTCTTCAGCAAGATCTGCCTCAAGGCCGTGGCCTACGGCCTCGTGAATCATGGTGCCGCCAGCCTCAGCGGATAGCACTACCGGCATGGTGCCTCCTGGGGCCTTGGGAGCAGAAAGCATAAGTATAGCTCGTTTGGCAGCTTTTATGGCAATTTCTTCAGGCGGAGTTTTTTCAAAAATTTCAAGGCCAATAGCCCCACCAAGGGGTTCATAGCCAGTCTGAATTATTTCTCCACGTCTGGCTACCACCTGCACGGCAAGAAGGGTGTAAATCCTTTCGCCTTTGATAAAGATGCCTTGAGAGTTGGCAATAGTAATTTTTTTGTGGACATCTTGATAAATCACTTTTACCTGCACTACTTCTGGAGAAACTCCTCGTGCGGCCCTATTGGCTTTTTTAACTAAGTCTATTTTGGTGGTGAGAGTCTCTTCAAAAGGAGGCCGCTTGATTTCGGGAAAGGGTACTTTTTTTACTTCATCAATGCTTATTTTTGGCCCGGGGGATTCGGTAATAGAGGCCAGTTCTTCGGCAAGGGTTACAATCCCTGAAGCACTTAACTCATTGGTATAGGCGTAAGCGGTATGAAAGTCTCCATAAATAGTCCGTAGCCCTGCGCCTTTATCTCCACCGGTGACCACTTTTTCCAGGCGGTCGTTTTCATAAACGATGTAGGTTGTTTCTGTATCTTCCTGGTAAAGATCGGCGAAATTGCCTTTTTTCCCCAAGGCCTTTCCCAGTATTTCTGCGGCTTTATCCGGTTGCATATTTCTCTCCTAAACTTTAAAGAAGTCTGCGTTCTCTAAGAAGTTTTGCGATTTTTTCGTCATCTCTGGCAAGCTCTCTTAAGATTTCCAGGATAGTTCTAACTAACCCTTCTCTTTCAAGGTATTCCAGGGTTTCTTCCCGGGCACGCCTGATGGTAGTCCTCCTGTCCCAGTAGGCAAAACCTATCACTACCGCTACCAGGGTAGTAAAAATACCTGCCAGGATCCAGAGGAAGGTCATCATTTGTTCAAAGCGCTTATTCATGTCATCAAAGCGCTT
>NZ_LSFI01000057.1 GCF_001642325.1 Thermodesulfatator autotrophicus
TTTGTTGGTGGCTTCTTTGAATTCCCTTAATTCTGTTTCCAGGGTGGCCTGCTTCTTCTCTATTTCCAGGAGTTTATGGTAAATCATCTCGTTGGTGACTTTTAAACCACCCTCTGCCAGGGCTAAACTGCTCCATAAAGCCCAGATGAAAAATATGAGACAAGTCTTTTTAATCATACGAAGCCTCCTTTAATTGGTTCAGAAACTCTTCTCGCTCGGGGTATCCTCTTCTACCATAATCCCTGAGCGAAAGAGCAGCCATAGCTGCTCCTAACTTGCCCGCCTTTTCTTTAGATAGCCCGGAAAGCACACCGGCTATAACCCCAGCATCAAAAACATCTCCTGCACCAGTGTTATCAACAATTTTAGGTGGTGTTTCAGGGGGGATATTTTTTACCTGGCTGTTGAATAAAAGGGCGCCCTTTTCTCCTCTTTTCAAGAAAAGTTCAGGGCCAAGGGCAGCAATGTCTTCTGGGGCAACTTTAAGTTTCTCCAGTTCCTGGCTGGTTAGAAAAACAATTTTTGCTTTGCGAAAGAAGTTTTTAAGGGCGGCAAAGCCTCTTTGGGCGTAAATTTCTCCTGGGTCAATACTTGATATACCTGAATGATTTTGTTTCAGCTTGTCATGAAAGTAAAAACCTTCATTGGTTATGAGTGAACTGAGATGGAGCCATTCATCAGAGCTGGTTTTACAGGAAAAAGAAGCAAGCTTTGCTTCTTCAGAATGGGGAGAAACGAATATGGCCCGGTCTTTCTGGGCATCTATAATAATGAGGCAACAGGCTGAATAGCCTTGCCTTATGACACGGCTTAAGTCTGTGCCTTCAAGTTCTGCCAGAATGGTATCACCCTCTTCATCAGCTCCCACAATACCAATAAACCCGGTTTCAAATCCCCATAATTTCAGGGCAAAGATAGTGTTTGCCGCTGAGCCTCCTCCGCTTTGGGCAATGAAATGGCCTTTCTGTTCCAGCTCTTCGCGCAGGGCGTCAAATTCCTTACGGCTTCCCCATACTTCACCACCTGGAGTAAGGCCTTTGGCACATTTAAGCAAGCGAAGGTCTTCTATCTGATAGAAAAAATCCAGGTTAAGCGCACCTGAGCCGACGACACGCATAGTCTGCCTCTTTTACACCAAGAATCTGATTCATGCTCTCCAGGCATTCGGGCAGGGCTGCCCGGAATCTTTTTTCAAAGAAAAGGACCAAATTGCTGGGGGGGATTACTCTTTTTATTTTAGCAAGTCTCAGGGTGGATAAAGTGATGAGTTTGCGGGAAAGTATAACTTTGCTTGAAAGCCCAAAGCTTGAGGCCATAAACCTGTTGAGACGACGATGTCCTGGCCAGAGATAAATACCTTTCAGAAGAAAGAAATTTTGGCCCCGATTACGTTCAAGCGTCCACTCAAAGTAGTAATGAATAAGCCTTCCTGGAAGGTCAAGGCGTCTTTCCAGGGCCGGGATAAGATGTCCGTGAGCTACGTTGTCAGCCAAAAGGTGAGTGCCGTAACCCAGAGAAAAAGCGATTTCACAGGGTTTTTGGGCTCTGGAGATGAGTGACTCAAAGGCCTCAAAAGAGTGATATAGCCTTTTGAAACGAGCTGGTGCAATAAAAAAATCTGGAGCAAGATTGCCATAAATAAAGGCAAGCCCTAGGCTCCCTGTAAGTTCTCTAAAGCAAGGAGGGCCGATCTCAATAAGCTTTAACCCCAGTTCAATATGGGCTCCAGGGCCAAAGGCCAGGACCTCTCGTGGGAGGAAAACCACTACAAAGGGTATTAAAAGCAATAAAATGATCTTCAAAAACATTTCCTGGAGCTCCAGTATTTTCAATTGCTATTCTAACGAAAGCCAGGCCAAAAAACAAAGGCTTTAACCATAAAGTCGGCCAATTTTCTGGGGAGGATTAGTGACCAGGGTTTCAAGGATTTGTTCAAGGTTTCCTTCCTTGGCGGATAAAATCAAGAGGTCAGCCCTCGCGCCTTTGTCTATATAGCCCATATCTTTTTGTTTCAGGGCTTTAGCTCCCCATAAAGTGGCCATTTTAAGAAGGATGTGCGGTGAAAGGTGGGGAAAATGCTGTTTTAACGCCGCTATCTCTGCAAAAATAGAAAGATAGTCATTGCTTGCCAGGCTATCCGTGCCAAGACAAGGCTCAAGACCAAGCGCTAACATTTCTTCTACTCGTGGGAACCCCACTCCCAGAAAAATATTGCTCCTAGGGCAGAGGCAAGGTTTGGCTTTTCTTCTGGTGAGCAGGGCTAATTCTTCTGTGCTGGCCTGGGTAAGGTGGACACAGATGGTATTTTCGTCAAGCACGCCCAAGCGGTCCAGATAAAATACCGGCCTTAGTCCAGGGGCTACAAATGAAGAGGGCCACTGGCCACGTTCTTTAAGAAGTTCTCTTATAGGGCCTTTTCCGTACAGTAAAAACTCTATTTCTTCTACTGATTCAGCCACATGAAGAGAGAAGGGCAAGCGGTATTTCTTGGTCCATCTTTTAATGGCCTGCATAAGAAGGGGAGAAACCGTATAAGGGGCATGAGGGGCCAGACTAAAAATAATCTTTGAGTCTTTTAAGTGGTCTTTTAAAAAATCCTTCAGATTAGTACGGCCTTGAAAATCTATCACTTCCCTGAAAAAAACCGCTCTGAACGGAGATTCTCTCAACAAAGGCACGGAAAGACCGGTGTTGCCGTGGTCCCCAATAAGGCCTATGCCCACCTGCCACATTTCTTTAAGGCTTAGGCGAGCACTTTTAACATAGTCCTCAGGGGTTATTTCCTGGCGCAGACGGATGAGCTTTTTAATCCAGCTTACAAAAGAAGAGGTAGGAGAAAGGCGCCACTTAAAAGCTGCTAGTTCAAGGTGGGTATGGGCGTTTACCAGGGCCGGGATAAGCAAAGAGGCCCCCAGGTCAACCTCTTCCCCTATAAAGCCTTTTTTTACCTGCTTATAAGGGCCGCTATCTATGATTAAGCCTTCGGTGGCAATAATGGCTCCATTTTCAACGGGTTCTTTTATAATGGGAAGCAAATATTTGGTGCGATAAAGAGTGGGCTTTTTTGAGATCCTTAATTCCATTTGAATCCTTTAAATTAAACTGTAGTCCATTTTCCTGCGTCTGGGGGTATAGCCAGCGTCTTTTATAAGGCGTTCTATTTCTTCAATAGAAAGCCGATGAGACACTCCAGCCGCTGCCACCACGTTTTCTTCTATCATGGTGCTACCAAAGTCATTAGCACCAAATTCAAGGGCTACCTGGGCTACTTTGGGGCCCTGAGTCACCCAGGAGGCCTGAATATTTTTTATGTTGTCCAGAAATATGCGCGAAAGGGCAAGCATTTTAAGGTATTCTACAGGTAACACCTTGGGAGTTTTAAGTTCGGTGTTTCCTGGCTGAAACGGCCAGGGAATAAAGGCTGTAAAGCCCCCGGTTTCATCCTGGAGGTCTCTTAGGCGAGCCAGATGTTCAATCCTTTCTTCTACGGTTTCTATGTGTCCGAACATCATGGTGGCGGTAGTTTTAAGACCCAGGCGGTGGGCCACTCGCATTACTTCCAGCCACTCATCAGCACTACATTTATGAGGAGAAATTTTTTGACGAACTCTGTCAACCAGAATCTCTGCTCCCCCACCAGGAATAGAATTAAGGCCTGCGGCTATCAAGTCTTTAAGTACTTCTTCTATGTTTTTCCCTGAAATCCTGGTGAAGTGGATAATTTCAGGGGGAGAAAAACCGTGAATGTGAATTTCCGGGAATCTTTCTTTTATATCTTTTAGCATTTCCAAATAAAAAGAAAAGGGAAGATCAGGATTAAGACCTCCCTGTAGTAAAATCTGAACGCCACCTAGCGAAAGGGTTTCTTCTATTTTGCGAAATAGCTCTTCTTTAGAAAGAACAAAACCACCTTCTGTTTCAGGTGAACGATAATAAGCGCAAAACTTGCATCCTGAAATACAAATGTTGGTGTAATTGATATTGCGGTCAACAATGTAGGTGACCACCCTTTCGGGGTGAAGTCTGAAACGTGTTTCTCGGGCAAGAAAGCCCAGGTCAAAAAAAGAGGCTTCCTGCCAGAGGGTTAAGGCTTCTTCTCTGGTTATTCTTTGGCCTTCAAGGATTTTAGCCACTATCTTTTCCATGCCTTCATGGGTAGCAGGGTAGAACTTCCAAGTCAATAATTACTTGCCCAGCACAAACTCAACGATATAGGGATTAGTATTTTTTTCTTCACCAAGGGTAGAAAATGGCTTTTCGCCGTAATCGTGCCCAGGGCAAATAATAGTTTCGTCAGGCAAGGGTAAAATTTTTTCGCGTAGAGAACGAATAAGTTCCTCAAAATCTCCTCCAGGAAGGTCCGTGCGGCCAACGGCACCAACAAAAAGAGTGTCTCCGGTAAAGAGATATTCTTGGCCATCATAAAAACAAACTGAGCCAGGAGAGTGTCCAGGCGTGTGAATGGTTTGCAAACTAATAGTAGTGCCTACCTGGATAATAGAGCCGTCTTTTAATAAGATGTCAGCGGGTTCATTTGGTTCAAACCCCCAGGCGGCGAAAACTTGGGCAGCCATAGGGTGCCTGAAGAATTCGTCGTCAGCTTCATGCATGGCTACTGGAATATTTAATTTTTTGCGTAGCCACCAGGCGCCAGAGACATGGTCTCCATGGCCGTGAGTGGCCAGAATATACTTGGGGTTAAGTTCCAGCTCTTTAATTTTTTGGAGGATACGTCCTTCGTCTCCTCCTGGGTCAACAATGGCAGCTTCTCTGGTTTCTTCACAAATTAAAAGATAACAGCGCACAGCCAGAGGCCCTACGGTAAGGACATCAATTTTCATGTTGTTTCCTCCTCTGATTGGCTTCGTCGGCGGCGTTAAGACCGGCAATGCACCCTTCTCCTACAGCTTTGGCTACCTGAAAGGGTGGGCCGCATACGTCTCCGGCGGCAAAAACCCCGGGAACATTTGTTTTCTGGGCTTTGTCAACCTGAATGTAAGTCATGTTTTCCGGGTCAAGCATAACTCCCAAACTGGTAGCCAGCTGAAGAGCCCCTTTGGCCCCTTCTTCAATGAAGATCCCTTTAATTTGCAGTTTTTGGCCATCTTCCAGTAAAAGGCCTTCTACTTCTTTTTCCCCTAAAATTTCTTTGGGCTTGGCGGAAAAAATCTTGATATTTTCTTTTTCCAGGTCATTTTTTAAGGACTTTGATATATTTAGCTTTGGGCTTATTAAATACACTTCAGAGGCAATTTTTTTTAGGGTTAACGCTCCGTGAGCAGCTGCACTTCCATTTCCTATAACAGCTACAGGAAGGCCGCGGAAAAAGAATCCATCACAGTCCACACAGTAGCTAACCCCTTTGCCTATCAGTTCCTTTTCGCCCTTAATCTTGCTTTTACGCCTGCTAACTCCGGTGGCAATAATTAAGGTAAAAGAGTTTATCTTGCGACCGTCTTCCAGTTCTAAATAAAAATAGTGGTCACGAAGTTCTACTTTTACCACGTCTAAAGGAAGGTGTTCAGCTCCAAAATTTTGGGCTTGAGTAAGACCTGCTTCAAGTACTTCTTTCCCTTCTTTTTTCCCTGGCAGGCCAAAGTAGTTTTCCAGGTGAGCCCTGTAAAGGGCGCTGGCCTCAATTTTTCCTGCAATAATGGTTTTAACTCGTCGGCGGGCGGCATGAATGGCTGCTTGAAGTCCTGCCGGGCCCGCTCCTATTATGGCTACGTCATAAATGTCAATCATTTTTCTTCCTCCTGGTGAACTTCTTCTACTCCATCAGCTGGGACTCGGATACGATATTCCTCTGAAAGCCAGTGACCAAGGTCAATGAGTTTGCAGCGCTCTGAACAAAATGGCCGATAAGGATTCTCTTCCCAAAAAGTCAGTTTTCCGCATTGTGGGCATTTAATCTTTTTTTTCATCCCACTATCCACAGGCTTTTATCGGTCAGGTTATAAAGGATTTTAGATGAAGTAGAACCCAACAAGAGTTCTTTAAATCCCCCTCTTCCACGTCTTCCCATAACTACAGTGCCAAAGTTGCCTTTTTGGGCTTCCTTAATAATTTCAGCAGCTACTCCTCGTGGAGATTTCTTAATTTTTACCTTTACCTGCAAAACATCAAAAGTTTTTTTCAAAATTTTTTGAACTTCTTGAAAGAACTCTTGGGCTTCCTTTTGTTCTTTTTTAAGTAGATATGACTCAAGTTTAGCTAGATATCTACTCTCTTCTCCAGGAATCAAAGAGGGTATTACATGTAACAATTCTATTTCGACCTGAGGGTTTCCAGCTAAAATAAATCCAAGGTGATCAATGATTTTCAGCCCAGTTTCTCCCAAGTCAACCGGCACAAGAAAGCGCTTATTCCAGTTCTGCCCGTCAATAATCCAGACTGGCACATTTCGGCCGTACTCTACTAATTTTTGGGTAACGCTTCCTACCCACCAGGAAGACAGGCGGCCCAGTCCTCTTCGGCCTGCTACTACGGCGTCGTATTTACCGTCGTAAGCCTCTCTCAAAATGGTTCTTGCTAAATCTCTCCGCTGAATAGTGATTTTGGTGTGGACCTGTTTTTCAGAAAATCCCTCTCTGATAAGGGCTTCTTTAGTTTGATTTACACAATTATTTGCCCAGGCAACGTTTTCAGCCTGGATCTTTTCTAGCTTTTCCTGGCGTTCCAGTTCATTTAGCCCTGGTACCGGGCCTAAAAGATAGGACGGAGGGGCCGGGGCTACACAAAAGACGGTTATTTCAAAATCTTTAGCTTCTTTAAATAAAGTAGCCAGATAAGATACCGCCTTTTGAGAGTAGGCTGAACCATCTGTAGTGAGGAGTATATGCCGATTCAAAGGTCCCTCCAAATTAAGTCCAAATTAAGTTTAAACTTTAATTTAAATAATTTCTTGCTTGATTCATAGATGGCTACAGGCAAAAATATAACTTTTGAAGCAGGTAAAACTTGAAGTAAACTATGGCAAACAGCTAAGGAGGCTAGTATGAAAAATAGATTTAAATTAAGTGTTTTGGTTTTATTGGTATTTTTAGCTAGCTGTACTATGCCAGGCAAGGAGCAACCAAAGACTGAACCCCCTGCTCCTCCAAAGCCTTTTTATACCGGCACTGAATTTCCCAATATCGTTGTTCCTACAGACCTTAAAGTTGACCAGCAAAAATCCATGATAGTGCGTACCCAGAGCTACATCGGTGGAGTATTGGTTTTAAAAGGCCGGGTTAAGGCCCTGTCTCTTGAAAAGTTCTTTAAAAATCAGCTAAAAGCCCGCGGTTGGGAGCTTACGGGAAGTATTTTTTACCGCAGTATTCTTCTAACTTTTAAACGCCCTAATGGCTGCTGCATGATTTTGATTACCGAGCAACCCTTTACCACCGAGGTTCAAATCTGGGCCAGCGAAACTTTAGAAAATGCTACTTACTAATAAGAGGGTCCTTCTGGGGGTAACCGGAGGGATAGCGGCTTATAAGGCCGCTTCTCTCTTACGTTTTTTGCAAAAAAGGGGAGCTATATGCCGTGTGGTAATGACAGAAGGCGCCGAGGCCTTCATTTCTCCCCTTACCTTTGAAGCCTTAACCCAGGAGAAGGTCTTTACCCAGAAAGATTTTCTTAAGCCTCAAAGCGGTTTTATCCCGCACACAGAGCTTGCCCGTTTTGCCGAAGCCATAGCGGTGGCGCCGGCTACGGCTTCTTTTTTAGCTTCCCTTATCACCGGCGATGCCAGAAGTAACCTGGTGGCCACTATCATGGCCTCTAAAGCACCGGTTCTTATTTGTCCGGCCATGAACACCAATATGTGGAAACACCCGGCGGTGCAGGAAAACATAGCCAGGCTACGCCGTTGGGGCTGCGAAGTCCTTATTCCTGATGAAGGGGAGCTTGCCTGTGGGGACATTGGCCCGGGAAGACTTCCTTCTGAAGAAGTAATAGCTGCTTATCTTGAACGCCTTATGGCACCGAAAGATTTCTCAGGCCAAAAAGTTCTGGTAACCGCCGGCCCTACGCGGGAACCTTTAGACGCTGTGCGATACCTTTCAAACCGTTCTTCTGGAAAGATGGGCCTGGCCCTGGCTAAAGCCGCCTGGTTAAGAGGGGCTGAAGTTACCTTTATCCACGGCCCTCTTTCAGTGTCAGTACCTCCTTACTTTAAAGCTGTATCAGTAGAAACAGCAGGAGAAATGGCCGAGTTGGTTAAAAAATACTTTCCAGAAGCAGACATGCTTATTATGGCGGCGGCGGTGGCTGACTATCGCCCTAAACAGGTGTTCCCTGGTAAACAAAAAAAGGCCCAAAAATCTCTCACCATAGAGCTTGAACCCACGGAGGATATTCTGGCAACGGTGGCTTCTTCAAAAAAGCCCCATCAGCTGGTAATAGGCTTTGCGGCAGAAGAGAGTGAAAAGCTCCTTGAGGAAGCCCGGCGCAAACTAAAAGATAAAAAGCTTGACCTTATAGTAGCTAACGATATTTCACGCCCTGAAACCGGTTTTGAAACAGACACCAACGAAGTCTGGCTTATTTCTGCTTCGGGAAAAGAAGAAAAAGTAGCTCTGGCCCCTAAAGAAGAAGTGGCCTGGCGGATTTTGGATTTTGTGGTTGAGTGGTTGAAAGGATGAGAGAAGTGGAGGAAAGAAAAAAGCGCTTAAGACGAGTCAGGTTATCTTTACCGAAAGAAGGGGCCCTGCTTATCACCTGCCCAGAAAACAGGCGCTATCTTTCAGGTTTTTCTTCTGAGGACGTAAGCCTTACTGAAAGCTCAGGGGCCCTTTTAATAACCAGGAAAGAAGCCTTTATTCTTACTGATCCGCGCTATCAGGAAGAGGCCAAAGCGTGTGGACCTCTTTTTGAACCGCGCATTTACAGGAAAGGCCTGGTGGCTGAACTGGCCCTATTATTACCTTTACTGGGAGTTAAGACTATCCTCATAGAACCTCGCTATGTTTCAGTGGCCCTTTTACAGGCCATGGAAAAGAAGCTTTCCGTAAAAATTGAGATGGCACGTCCGGTTATTGAGCGTATGCGCGAAGTGAAAGATGCTGAAGAAGTTAGAGCCATTCGCAAGGCGCTTTCCATTGCCGAGGAAATCCTTTCAGAGGTAGCCGGGTATATAAAGGCAGGGATAACGGAGCGTGAGCTTTCCGCAAGAATTATCAGTATGAGCCACGAGATAGCCCATGGCCCGTCTTTTCCTCCGATAGTGGCTAGCGGCCCAAACGCCGCCAAACCCCACGCTGAACCAACGGATAAGTCTTTAAAAGCAGGAGAGCCACTCATAATTGACATGGGGGTCAAATGGCAAGGCTACTGCTCTGATATTACCCGCACTTTTTTCGTGGAAAAAATTACGGAAAAGTTTAAGTACATTTACAAAACCGTAAAAGAGGCCAAAGAGGCGGCTGAGCAGAAAATTAAGGCCGGGATTAAGGCACAGGAGCCAGATGAAGCGGCGAGGATTGTTTTTCGCCGAGAAGCCCTTGAAAGGCTTTTCTGGCATTCTCTGGGGCATGGGGTAGGGCTAGCCATTCACGAAGCCCCAACTCTTTCTTACCGCAGTCGGCGTAAGCTCAAAGCCGGTCAGGTAGTCACCGTTGAGCCCGGCCTTTATCTCCCTGGCTGGGGAGGCGTGCGCCTGGAAGACATGGTAGTGGTCACTGACGATGGCTTTACCAGGCTAAACACCCTTGGCTTTCTGGAGTTTTAGGCCTTTTCTTTTGTCTCATAACGTTTCCTGGCGTTTTCTAGCCACTCCACGAAGAAGGCTAGAAAAACCCCCAAAAATAGGCCAGAAACCATAGCCACGGCTACAATTAACAGTTTTTTGGGCTTATAAGGCTTATTAGGAACTACTGGTTCTACGGCTAATTCCACGCCCTTTAGCCTGGCAAGTCTGGTTTGGCTTTCAATAAGCTTACTTTCAGGTAGTATTTCAGTAATTGTGTCCGAAAA
>NZ_LSFI01000058.1 GCF_001642325.1 Thermodesulfatator autotrophicus
CTGCGGACACAGTTGACGAAACACTATGTCCTGCTGCAAACCCCGTATAAGCGAAATAGTCTCCAAAAGAGCTAGGATTAAATTTTTATCTTTAATCAGCCGAAAAGATTAATGATTCAAAAAAAGTAGGAGGATTGTATGCAACTAAAGTGGTTAAAGTTTTTAGTGGCAGTTTTAGTTCTTTGTTTCTGGGGAACAGGCCAGGCCTTAGCAGAAGTGCTTATTGGAGCCTCAAATGCCCAGAGTGGGCCTGCTAAGTTCCTTGGCCAGGAATACAGCCGAGGGTTTCTGGCCTACTTTAATTATATAAACCAGCAGGGGGGCATAAACGGCCAAAAGATAAAACTCATTGTAAGAGACGACGGCTATGAGCCGGATAAAGCCATAACCAATACCAAGCTTCTCATTCACCAGGATAAAGTCCTTATCCTGGCAGGCTATGTGGGCACGCCTACTTCTAAGGCCGCTGTCCCGGTAGCTGAGAGAAATAAGGTCCCTTTTTTCTTCCCGTTTACCGGGGCCGAATTTTTGCGAAACCCGGTAAGGCCCCTGGTGTTTAACTTAAGGGCTTCCTACTACATGGAAACCGAAGCCATGGTTCATTATCTGGCAGATAAGCTGGGCTTAAAAAGAATTGCTATCTTTTATCAAGACGATTCATTTGGCTGGGCAGGGCTGGCTGGTTTTAAAAAAGCCATGGAAAAAAGAGGACTTTCTATCCTTGGTGAGGCAACATATCCCCGGAATACCGTAGCGGTAAAAGTCGCTGCTTATGAAATTAGCAAACTTAAGCCTCAGGCCGTGGTAATGATAGGCGCATATAAACCGTGTGCCGAATTTATTAAGACCGCTAAAAAAATGGGGCTCACAAAGACCAAGTTTATCAACATTTCTTTTGTGGGGAGCAAAGCCCTGGCCAGAGAGCTTGGGCCAGCAGGAAACGGCGTTCTAATTACACAGGTAGTCCCCTTTCCCTGGGATACTTCTATCCCTGCGGTGGCTGAGTATCAGCGTATTATGCGGCAATTTTATCCCGATTTTGAACCGGGCTTCGTAAGCCTTGAGGGTTTCTTAGCGGCTAAAACGCTGGTGGAAATTCTTAAGAGAACGGGCGATTTAACCCGCCAGAGCATTTTAAAAGCAGCCGAAAGCTTAAAAGATTACGACCCTGGAGTGGGAGAAAAGATAAGCTTTTCCCCTGATGACCACCAGGGTTTTGAAAAAGTCTATCTGGTGCGAATTAAAGACGGAAATTTTGAACCGGTAAACTATTAATTTTAAGGAGGAAGCCATGCAAAAGATACTGGCTCAATTAGGTATAAATAAGACACTTTGTGCCTTTTTTGCGGTGACCTTGATAATGATGCTCCTGGTAGGGCTGATAGCTTATAAAGGTATTTCTACTGGCCAGGAAGGCTTTGCCAAACTTGCCGCTTTAGTAGCCGGGAATAACGATGAAAAATCTACTTTATCGGCCATAAAAGACATAGAAAGACTTAAAAGATATTTGAATAACTTGATGGCCAGTGAGTCAATAGAAAAAGCTAATAGAGAATATCAAAAAGCTAATTCTCTTCTGGAAAAGTTGAAACCTTTAATGGATAGTCAGCTCTATCAAGATATTAAAGAGGAGATAGAAAATATTAAAAATTTCAAGCTTGAATTTTTTAAAATCAAAAGTGAATGGGATAAGCAAGTAAAACAGGCTCAAAACACGGCCAAAAATTTAGAAAAAAATATTTTAGAAGCTGTTGATAATGAAGAAGTCAAGTTTTTAATGGATTTAGACAACTTATCAAATCCAAAACTAGCTCAAAAATTAAGCAAAGATTACAGTAAAATAAACAATTTAAAAACGATTAAAGAGCAAGTTGGCAATCTGCTTGCATTGCAGGCTGAAATAGATAGTATTAAAGATATAGATTACTTGACTCCAAAGAAAAGCAAATTAGTTTCTATTCAGAAAAAAACCCATAAAACTATTAGCCTTTTAAAACAGGATAATATAGAAGGCCTGGAGAAAATAGAGATGGGCCTTAATAGTCTTTTGACAGCCACAAACAATATTTTCAAGGTTAAAACAAAAGAAATTTCTATCCTAAAAAAGGAGGAATTTATTGATAAAAATATTAATCAAGCCAAAAAACATCTTAATGAACTAGCTATTTCTATACAGAAAAGAATAGATAAAGAATTAGCCACTAAAACAAATACACTAAAGCAAAAAATGCACAATTTTTCACTAATATTAGTGACTCTTTTAATTACAGGCATTCTGCTAAACTTAACTCTGTGTAACTTAATAGGCAGGTTTTTAAAGAATAAGCTAGTAGAACTTAGCACTTTTATAGAAAACATTTCTTCCGGAAACCTGGCGGTGGCCAAAGAATATCATGTAGAAGGCAAAGATGAGTTATCAACTATTCAGCGCGAGCTTTCTCAGGCTATTCAAAAAATTTCCAATATGCTTGCCAAAACCAGGACTGTTTCTCAACAGCTTTTAACTGACGCCCATAAGATGGAAAAGGTAGCTGAAGAAATGGCTATTTCTGCCAATCATACCGAAGAAAATGCAAGTGGTATTCATCAGACCGCCCTTGACGCTCAGGAGCTTGCCAAACAGATGGCTTTAGCCATTGAAGAGATTACCACGGCTATAAACGAGATTTCGCAAAATACTTCGGCCTCAAGTGCCATTGCTCAGGAAGCCCAGGATAAACTGGAAAACGCCAACCACACGGCTCAAGCTCTGGCCAGGGCTTCTGAAAAAATCGGAGAGGTTAGCCAGTTTATCGGGAATATTGCCGAGCAAACCAACCTGCTGGCTCTTAACGCCAGCATTGAAGCAGCTCGTGCTGGAGAAGCGGGTAAAGGTTTTGCCGTGGTGGCCAACGAAGTAAAAGAGCTGGCCAGACAGACTGGCAATTCTGTAGAAGAGATAGACCGTATTGTGAAAGAACTCCAAAACAATGTAAAAGATGTTACCAGAGCCCTTGAAGAAACAACTGAGACCATGAACAAAATTGTTGAAGCCTCGGCTTCTGTGGCGGCAAGCATTGAGGAGCAAACCGCCGTAGTCTCTGAGATAAGAAACCAGGCCCATAATACCAGTGACAGCATTTCGGCTATAACCGAAATGGCCCAGGGAATTAAAGAAGTGGCAGAAAATACCGCGGAAAACGCCAAAGCCGTACAGGAAACTTCTCACGAAGTGAAAAACGTAGCGGAAAATCTGGAAGATTCTCTTATGAAATTCAGGCTTTAAATATCTGCTTTTAAACAAGAAGGTAGGGGGAAGTAAATCCCCCTACCTTTCTCTATTATTAATAGGAGCACAAAACAGACGATAATTTTGAAACCGTTATTCGCCCATGTCGTTATGCGAGGCTTCTCCCCACTCTGTCATTGCGAGCGGAGCGAAGCAATCTCTGTCCCGAGCGAAGCAAGGGATCTTACATTACCACGGCCACTACGCCGCCTTTGTAAGACATTTTACTTGCACTTTAAACAAACTATTTTGCCAAAATTTATAATAGATGATATTGAAACAATAAAATGCGACCTTAGCAGAATTCAAAAAACAAAGGTCAAGATTGCTTCGGCTATCGGCGCAGTTTCGCAATGACACTGTCTCCTCCGTCACTGCGAACCCGTCTGGGCGAAGCAATCTTTTAAATAAGCACTTTGAAAAAATTTAAAAGGAGATGTAGTAAAATGCCATTTTTTATAAGCTTGCTCTTCCTATCTATTTTTTCCCTTAACCTAGGCTGGGCTCAAGAACTACCACTCAAAGATTTTTGGTTATCTCAAGGTTTTTGCCCTAATGATTGGAAAATAGAAAGTGATTACCTCACAATCCAGAATAAAAATATCTATGGAACCCATTTTAAAGTAAAAGCCTGCCAGGACTTAAACTTTACACAATTTAAAGAGAATCTCTTAAATCAAGGCTTTAAAATTATTAAAAGCTCTGAGGAAGAAATTATTGGCTGTATAGACAATGAAGAAGGAAAACTTTATTTGGTATATGATTCTTCAGATGAATTTGCTTTAAAAATTCTGAAACAGGTTATCATTAAACCTAACCAGGAAAAAGAAATAGTCCTGCCTTCTGATGAAAAAGTTTTCTTTTATTTGGATTACCCTCAAGGGAAATATCTTAGCATGACTGTTATACCCAGTGATAATGAAACTAATATCAATATAAGCATTGAAGGTGAACTCAAAAAAAGAAAACTCACACAAAAGATATATTACAACCGAAAAATTGATCCCAAAGAGGGCCCTAATTATATCTTGGATTTACCTCTACTCCCCGGGCTACAACTTTTCAGTATATCAGCTTACAAAGAAACAAGAATAAAAATAAAGGTCAAAGAAGAAGGAAACATTATTCCCTTAAAGCTCCAAGACAAAACAGGGGGAATACTTCTCAAAAATGTGCCTTACGGTAGTGCCAAAGTTAAGCCTGAGGCCGGGGTTGAGTATTTCCTGCAATCTCTGGTAGAAGAGTCTGTTATTGGTAATAGAACCCCGCAGGGAGATATAATCTTTTGGTTGCCGCCAGGGTACTGGCAACTGGAAGTTGACCCTTTTCAGGACGAAGATTCTTCTATTTCATTATTGAAAGCTCGTTTAATACCGGTTTTTCCTGGTTATTTAACAGAAGTGGTCTGGCCAGCTTCTATAAACCGTATGTTTAAAACTCAGGAACAAGCTAGACTGGAAATTTTTAAAAGTTCCGCTACCCAAACTGAAGCTTACCTGGATTTCTCTCTTTTAAACATAGGCCCTAAAAATGTCGTCCCTAAAAAAGAAAATTTAGAAATATTTGAAGCCGGGCTACCAGCCAAAGTTCTTAGAGTAGAAAGAATAAAAAGCCCTCCAGAGATTGTCATTCTTTTAGATTCTTCTGGCTCTATGAGAAATTCCATGAAAAAGGCCCTGGAAGCAACCGCTAAGTTTTTAAAAGGAATTCCCCCTAAAAGCCGGGTAACCTTAATAGATTTTGATACGCAGCCGAGGTTGGTTTCAAAAGGAAATCCTCAGAAGGTTTTAGCTTCTCTTTCTCAAATAAAAGCCAATGGAGCCACGGCCCTTTATGACGCTTTGAAAATGGGGCTTTCTCTTTTACAACAGGCTAACCGGCCAGCCCTTATTCTTTTTACTGACGGAAAAGACGCCAACTGGAATGACACCGGGCCAGGGAGCAAGACCACAGCGAAAGAAATTTTTTCTATAGTCAAAAGTTCAAACGTACCTATTTTTACCATTGGCTTTGGTAAAAGCCCTGACACTAATACCCTTTCCCGTTTAGCAGCCTTAACAGGAGGAGCATACTATCCAGCTAGTAATAGCCGTGCTCTTAATCAAGTTTTTACTAAAATTCAGCAAAATCTAGGCAACCAATGGCGAGTCTATTACACCCGGCCCAAAGCGATCCCTGCCGGAGACAAGCCAGTTCTTCTGTTAGTAGTAGATAATAGTGGGTCTATGGAAGGAAATATAGAACGGGTTCGCCATGTCTTACGAAATTTTGTGGCCGCTCTCCCTGAAGATTTTCTCATACAATTTATGATCTTCAGTGGAGAGGTAGAAGTTAAGCAAGTTTTAACTGATGATAGATTAGCCATTTATCGTGCCCTTTCAGAAATGAAGGCTCTTGAATCCACCGCTATTCTTAAATCACTTGAGGCTTCTTACCAGTTGCTACATAGTGTCCCGTCTTCTAATCGCTATTTAGTTTACTTAACCGATGAGGCCTTAGCGGTGGATGAAGATGAACAGGAAAAATTTAAACTCATTTTACAGCAACTCAAAGATGACGGAGTGAAAAGCCTTTTTATAGGCATGGTTGATAGGGAGCATGAAGAGGCTTTTAAAAAAGCCGCTCTTTTAGCGGGTGGTCAGCACGTAATTCTTCCAGACTTTGGACACCTTGAGGAGACCTTAGATAAACTTTTAGCCCAAATTGGTAAAGCGCCTAAAAGCAAGTATCATCTTATTCGTTTGGTCTATAAGCACTTAGATCCTTACGGGCGGGTAAGTATTTATACCGCTGCCACTAAATCTAAAGACCCTCTGCCTCTTTCTCAAGAAAAAGTAAAAGATCCTGAAGCCATAGCGTGGAAAAAAGGAGAAAAAATAAGGCCTTATGACGGGGAGCTTGCCCGATTTATTACTGGTGACGATATAATTGGCCGCCAGGTACAAGTTCTAAAAAGAATTCCTCTAAATGTTAGTGCTTCCAATAAAGCGGTAAAGATCACCCTAAAAGAGGCTGTCTTACTTTCTAAACTAAGGGGAGTTGAACCGCCAAATGGTAAATTTCTGGCATTGACCTTAAAAATGGAAAACATCCTGCCTCCGCAGGAAGTAGTTGTTTATCCAGATGGTTCAGCTCATCCGTCCGCCTGGTTAGGAAGTGCTGGCGACCAGAATGCCCGGGTAGAAAAAAGGATTCCAGACTACTTAATACCAGATGCCAAAATACATTTCTTTCTCTCCTGGAACAACAAAACAAGGTTTCCCCTGTCTGAAGCTACTTACCTGGCGGAAAAGCCTCTTATTTTGCCAGGAGAAGATGAAATATTTTTAAGGCCCGGGCAGCCCATAGAAGGAACTTTTATCTTTGTCGTTCCCAACGAATTCATGGAACAGTGTGCCCTTCATCTTTATGATACCGCCTATGGCCACCTGGATTTACCAATTAGTGGTATTCTTAAAATAAAGAAAGAAGAAATAGCCAGCCTTCCCACTAAAGTAACAAGGAAACTGTCTGACACCTTTAGCTTAAAGATAGACGGATATAAAGATACTAAAAAGATTTATGAAGTATCACCTGAAGAAGGAAATATTTTTAGAATTGTAGAAATAACCTTAACTTCTAAGGTTCAGGCGCACCTGGCGATTGAGCCAGCAGAAAGGTTTTTCCTTTACGTAGATACCCCTGAGGGGTCTTTTAGATTTAGTTTACATCCTGTAACAAGCCGCTATCCACTGGGCTTTTACTCTGCAAGATTGGTAGCACCTGGCTCTCATAACAAAGCCAGGTTGGTTTTTGAATTACCAGAAGCCCTGGCCAATATGCCTGCTAAACTTTTTATAGACTTACAGGGTGGAGGCGTAGAGTTCCCCATTGTGGCTAAAACTTTGCCTTCTCCCAAAGCCCCTCTAGCGCAAGGAAAAGCTAAAGGAGCTATTCTCAGCATCCAAGGTGTCTATCAACATGAGAAGCAAATTGTTCTAGATGTAGTTATTACCGACGAAAAAGACGAAGTTGCCACCGAGGCTTACGATTATCTTCTTTTTAAATTGACACCTGAGGCCTTAAAGCGCTTGTATCCAAAACAGGAGAAAATACCAACAAATGTAATGAAACCTAAAGGTCTGGGAAGTTTTGGAAGGAACCTCGGCGTTAACGTTCTTATTGATGAATACTTGCCAGATTGGACAGACTATCTGGTAGGCTGTTCCTGTCCTCTTTTAGTTTTTAATGGTAAAAGCAGAAGATGTTTTGCCTTTTTTGAACTTCCAGATAACATCAGTCCTTCAGACTTGATTTTGACTTCAAAAGTTTTTGAGGGCTTGAATTATAAGATTCCAGCAAAGCTATCCTCTTTTCCTTATGAGGCCTGGCTAACTTTCCAGAGGCCATACGAAATAGACGACTCCTTCTTTTACGAATTGAACAAGGCTATATGGAAGCTTACCCAAATTCGTCGGGCTAAAGGTTTTACCAAGCCTGGCAGCGCCAATAAGATGTTAGCCACTTTGGATGGTTCAATCCCTAAAGGCCTTCCTGTTGAACCGCCTTCTTTGTTAAAGAAGGGCGCTATCAGCTGGCAAGAAATTAAAACAATAGAAGAACTAAAACATGCCGTCTCCTCTTTCCAGTTGAAAGCTTCTAATTTAAGGGCCTGGCAGGCAGTGTATGCTCCTGAAGCAGTGTTTACCCAGGGTTGGTTAACTGAAAATGAATTGGCATTGATGGCTGAAAAGGTCTTAGGGCGTCAGAGCCTTGAAACCCAGAGGATGTTAGTAGAACTATCTCCTGAAGGAGAAGGAGCCCTTAGAAATGTATTTTCGTCTTCTGAAATAGAACTAAGTGAACTTCCGGCCATTAAATATGAAGACCAAGAGGGAAAAGAGCACATTTTAGTTATACCCTTTTTTAAGGAAGCAAATGAAATCAAAAATTTGATATCCACCATAGAAGAAGCTTCTGGTAGAGATTCTCTATCCTTTTCCCTGGAAGTAAATTTAAAAGTTGAACCCCTTTCTTCTGGAGCGCAAGAAGCCCTTGGAACTATAGCTGATGCTTTAGCTGTCTCTGACGAAGAGGAACTAAAGAATATACAACTCCTAAGTTATACAACTTCTTTACCTGAAGCGAGCTTAGGTAGCTTTACTTTAGGGTTTTTCCAAACGATAGATAAACAGAAAGGCCGAATTATTAAAGCCGTACTTGACTCTCCTACCGGACGAACCGTAAGCGAAGACGCCCTTGAACTGGCAAAATATAAACTGGTTCAGCTAGAATTAAAATTTTATCTTTCCGGCGAAACCTTTAAGACCATAAGAGATTTTAAAGAAAAAGAATGGCCTACAGAAATGTTTTTTGTTATCGGGGTCAATGTTCCAGACTTAACGGAAAGTAGTCTCAATGTGGCTGATAATTACTGGAAATCTTCATATAAAGAAGCTCACCCGGATGTTCTTTCCAGTGTTAAATGGCTGGGCCAGGGAATTATAGCAAGATTTGTCGGTGCTCAAACGGCTTACGAACAAGAACTAGCCAAAAAGTTAGGACTTGAAATAGTAAGGCTGGAAAAAACAAGAATCCTGGTAGTAGATTTGAGATTTGACCGCCAAAAAAATCGCCAGATAACCAGCCTGGACATTGTTAATCCTTATCCTGAGCTAAGAGGAGATGAAGAACAACAAAAGAAATTTAATCTTTTGGCAGGTTTTTATTATTCTCATCTAGAGTCACAGGCTGTTCCTAACGGCTTGAACGCATTTAAACTCTTATCCTTAATGCCTCCAGAAAATAAAATGCTTTTATTTTTACCTGAAGATACTGGAGAACTTAGCGAGATTCTCAAAAACAGCGGTTATCCTCGGTTCGTATGGGAACACTTTAAAAATAATTCCAATTTTGTTTTGTTTCCGGAAAAGCCTCTTGCTCTGTCAGAAAATGCTTTTCGTACCGCCTGGCTTGAAATTGACCCGGACACCTATAAAGTCTGGTCTTTCCTTGATAGCGGAGAAAGAGGAGTGGTTGAAAGCCGAGTATTAGGTGAGTCCTTGGCCTCTGCTCTTGATTATGCCGCTGGTTTCTGGATAGGAGTCCAGAATTCCGTATGGGCCACCGCGGCCTTTTCCTTAATTCTAGATGATTGGAACCAAATAAAAACCTGTGCCCATGGATTTGCCAGACGTTTGGGAAGTTACTTAGAAGCCACCACTCAACCTGTTGATACACTGAAGCCAGATGCTGGTAAAGCTCAAAGCGCTTTATCAGGAGATGTAGCTGGAGCCATAGGCCTTTCTAATATGGATTATGGGTGCATGGGTGCAGGAGAGCTGCAAAAGCTGGTAAAAGAACATGCAGAAAGTAAGGCCTGGAGTGCCGAAGACGTCAAAAGCGTGGTTGAAGGTAGCAAACAACTTAAAGACCTGGCTGGAAATGCCTGGGAAAAGGCCAGAGAAAAGTACCTGGGCTTTGCCAATGGCTATAAAGACGGAGTTGACTGGTATTTTAAGTAACTTTGGTCTGGCCAAATTCCCATTAAAATGGTAAAGTTTGTCTCATGCGTTTTTGGTGGTTTTGGATAGCGCTTTTAATGATCTGGCTGGCCATTTCTTTTTTTAGGGGCCAGCCAGTAAGTATTTGAAATATTACCGGCACCCAGGGGGTGCCTCAATCCTGCCCTGCACCCTATGCCAAGCCGAAGTAGCCGCAAACTTTATCCTCGTCTAAAGCGCCTTATCGGCCGGGCTATTCACCGCTATGAGCTCCTTGAAGAAGGAGACCGGGTTCTTCTTGGCCTTTCAGGGGGAGAAGATAGTCTGGTTCTTTTGGCTTTTATGGCCGAATGGCGTCGCAAAACTCCTTTCAAATGGGAACTTTTTGCTATTCACCTGGATATGGGCTTTGAGACTCCAGAGGACCACCAGAAAAAGATTGACGCCCTGGCCAGATATTGTGAAAAGTTAGAAGTGCCGTTTAAAGTTGAGTTTACAAACTACGGCCAGATGGCCCTTGAAGCCAAAGAAAAAAAGGTTTCTCCCTGTTTTGTTTGTTCCTGGTTCCGCCGTAAGCACCTTTTTAAATTAGCTGGGGTAGAAGGTTATAACAAAATTGCTTTTGGCCACCATAAAGACGATATTATCGTCACGTTTTTTCTAAACATGTGCTATCACGGGGAACTGGCCACCATGCTCCCAAAGCAGGAAATGTTTAAGGGGGAACTCTATATTATAAGACCGATGACTTTTGTAGAAAAAAAACTGATTTCAGCTTATGCTAAGGCCGAAAACTTACCTGTTTTTTCCAATCCCTGCCCTATCAGCGCTGAAACCAGGCGTGCTAAGATGGAACGTTTTTTAAACGAAAAGCTTTACCCTGAAAACCCCAAATTTAAGGGGAATATCTTTCACGCCATTTTTAACTGTAATCCTGAGTATCTGCCGAAGTGGTAAGTAACTATGTGGAAGCTCCTTTCTCTGATAAGCTAAAAAAGGCAAGAAAACCCTATTAAAATATTTGCAAAAGTCTTTAGTCTAATATTTTAGACTCTAAGATATTAAAGGTCAGGCCCAGAACCGCCACAGTTAATGTTTGAATGGCATGATAAACAACAGCTACGGCCATAGCCTGGTTCTCAGAGAAGTTAAGAAAGCCCATTACTAATACAATAGCAGCGTGGAACAATCCCAAGTTGGCCGGAGGATTAGGTAGCAACAAAGCCAGATTTAGGCCTAACAAAACAATGGTAGCTTCAGAAAAAGAAAGATATACATTCAAAGCCTTGGCCGTAAAGACCAGAATATAAATCTGAGTAAGCCAAGAAGCGATAGAAAGAAAATAGGTTGCTATTAATACTTTGGGTTCAGTTAGGCTTTTAAAGCCTTCTGTAATAGCACTTAGCCAGCTTAATAATGGATGAGTAGTAGCCAAAGTTTCTGTCTTTATTTGTTTTAAAGGATTCCAAATAATAATAAGCGATATACACATAACCACGGTAAGCCAGAAAAGGCCCTTTTTCAAAAAAAGAGGAAGTGTGTCATTAAAATAGAAAGGAAGAACTAAACTGATAAGTCCAAGGCTGTCCATAAACCTGTCAACAGCCACCGTGCTTAATCCTGTCCCCCAGTTAAGTTTTCGTTTTATAAGATAAAAACCTCGTCCGAAATCCCCTGCTCTCATAGGCAAGATAGTGTTACCCCAAAAAGCCAAAGTCGTTAAACAAAAGCTGGGTAACCGTTCAAGAGGAATAAAAGTAGATACAATTAGCCGCCAGCGTTCAGCTTTGAGATAAATAACTCCTATATTTAGAGCAGCGCAGAGAACTAAAAAACGCCAGTTTGCCTGTTTTAGAATCTCCCAGGTTTGGGATAGGTTTATCTTGAAGAGAAGAAGAACAAAACAGATTATCCCTAAAATAATAGATAAAAACAAACGAAAATACTTAGAACGCAAGCGGTTCCCCCTGATTAAGCGCCCACAAAGAAGATAGAGTTAAAAAACTCAAACCCTGTTTTCTAAGCACAGGAAGGGTGTTTTCAAGAGCTTTTAGCATAGCCCACTGAGGACGAAGACGATCGGCCACCCCATCATGCAGGAGCAAAATATCGCCAGGCCTCAAAGAAGTAAGAACTCTTTCTGAAATTTCTTCGGGTGTAACCTCTTGGTCAGTATCCCAAACGCCAATAGTCCAACCAGCTAGACGGAGCCCCTTTTTTCGTAGCCAGAGATACTGGTCAAAACGTATAAAACCGTGGGGAGGCCTATACCAGGTAATATTTTGACTTGAAAGAGACCGAAGTATCCCAAGGCCTTTTTCTGTTTTCTCCGCAAAATTTTTTAGAGAGAGCTTCCATATTTTTTGATGGTCAAGGCCGTGAAAAGCCAATTCGTGCCCTTCGTTTTCTATTCTTCTAACAATTTCAGGGAACTTTTTAGCCCTCTCAGCCAATACAAAAAACGAGGCTTTAACCTGATGTTCAGCTAACAAATCTAAAAGCCCGGGAGTTATTCTAGGGTCTGGACCATCGTCAAAGGTAAGGCTTACAGCCTGGGTAACACGCGAGGCGCGCCAAAAACTTTTTGAAAAGAGGTTTAACTGGGGGACAAAGATATCAAGAGCCAGCATTCCACTTCCGGCCATCAAAGGGGCTATCCGACGAAAGCCTGGCTTTAGAATAACAGAACAAAATGGGAGCCCGGCTCCCAAAAACAAAAGAAAACGTCTTTTAACTCTTGGTGGTAATACCCGCCAGAATCTATACATTTTATGAAGGTAGTATTTGATAATAATGATCCAGCAAGTTTTCAGTTATTTTATCCCAGGAAAACTCAAGAGCTCTTTTTCTAGCATTTTCCGCCATTTCTTTTCTTTTTTGTGGATTTTCTATGAGAAATTTGATAGCTCTGGCATAGCCTTCCGCACCTTCTTCTGCTTTTACCATGAGGCCGTGTTTCCCGTCTTCCATTACAAAACGAAAACCTTCTATATCTGTAGTAACTACAGGAACACCAGAAGCCATAGCTTCAAGAAGGGTGATTCCGAAGCTACCCTTTTTGGCAGGAAAACATAGAACATGAGCACTCCGGTAATAGGCAGGACGCTCTTCGTCTATTTTTCCTACAAATATAATTTTTTCTGTCAGGTCAGGGGGAACCATTTTCCGATAAGTAGGTTCCAGAGGGCCGTACCCAATAATTATCAGCCTAATATTGGGCTTTTCACGGGCCAAAATTTTGAAAGCCTCAATAAGAAGATCAAGTCCATTTCTGGGGTCAAACCGGCCTACGTAAAGAATATTGAAATGTCCGTCCATAAAACGAGAAAAGGGCCTTTGTTTAGGTGAATAAGAATTCACATCTATACCGTTTGGTATTACAACGTAGGGGAAACCCGGCAGAAACTTTTCCATAGAGGCAATGCAAATAGGAGAAACAGCTATTCTCAAAGCCAAAGCTTCCATAAAAGGACGCAAGCGTTCTTTAAATAAAGAAAGCCACAAATTTTCTTCAAAGTGGGTATGAAAAGTTCCTACCACAGGGACAGGCGAATGAGAAATAGCTAAAAGTGGTAAAGTGGGAGTCAATGGTGAATGAACATGAACCAAATCAAACTTGCCTGCCAGTAAAATTTTTTCTAGTTGAGTACCTAAATCGGGCCCTATGCTTATACGCGCAAATGAATCATTAGAATAAATAGGAACCGAACGACCTACTTTGATAATGTGGTCGGCTAATTCACCTATGTTTCGCCCGAATGGACCTGCTTCTGGAGTTATAATGGTTACATCGTGCTCCCTGGCCAGGAGTTTTCGGGCGAAGTGATGTACGTGTTCAGTAATTCCACCGAGAACTGGATAATAATATTCCGTAACAATAGCTATTCTTAAAGGAGAACCTTTAGGTCGTGGCCTTAAAGCTTTTTTAGGTTGTATATTGTTTATCTTTAAATCTTTGTAACAGCTTGCCAGAAGCAATAAAGCTTTAAATAGGGAGCTAACTTTTGAATAAAAAATGTTTATTCTTCTTTGAATCTCAATAGCATTATTCATGTATTTATCACCTCAAGCAAAAAACTTTTAACAAGTTTTACTTGTTTGTAACATTAGGACGGCAAGCTAAAAATGTCTAGCCCTAGATTACCGCTTTAAGGGAAGCAATTACTCTGTTGTGAAGCGATTATGGGTACCCAATTAATCCTATATGGAGCATTTTTAAATAAAAGCATTTTTAAATAAAAGCACATAAAAGGCCAAGGTATCTAAGGTGATAAAGGGGGTGATAAAGGGGGTGATAAAGGGGACAGGCAAATTTATTGAGTATTGAGCAATTTTTTAGTTCAGCTCAAGTTTAGCCGATAAAAGGGACAGGCAAACTTTTTAAAAGGAGGCTGCGCTATGCCACGTATCCCCAGGTTTTTCATGGATGACCCAAACGCCGCTTATCACATCATCTCCCGCACGGCCCTTCCAGGCCACGATGTCCTCGGCCCTGAAGAAAAAGACTACCTGCTCCACCTCATCCAATGGCTCTCTCAGGTCTATTTCGTTGAAGTTTACGGCTTTGCCATCATGGGCAATCACTTCCACCTCCTCTGCCGTATGCTCCAGGAAGACCAGTTCTCAGACGAAGAAGTTAAAAAGCGCATCAGGCTCTACTACGGAGAGG
>NZ_LSFI01000059.1 GCF_001642325.1 Thermodesulfatator autotrophicus
ACACAATTACTGAAATACTACCAACAAAATTAAAAAAGGCAATTTATCTGTTTCTATTAAAAAACTTTATGTTGTAGAATTTGAAAATATAGCTCAAGCTATTAGAAGCCTATCTGGAAACTTAAGAAAAATTATTTCTCAAATAAAAGATAGTTCACATTTTGTCGCTCAAAGTGCTAAAATATCTAATTCTTCTAAAATAGCACTGAATTATATAAGTGAGGCTACCAGAGAAACACAGTCTTTATTACAAACAAATGAAAAAATGATAAAAAGTGTAAATGAAGAACAGGGATTAATTAATCAAATTACTCTTGCTGTAAAAGAGATAAGTGAAAATACCACTAAAACTTCAGAAATGACTAATGAAGCAGTAATGAAGGCCGAAGACACTCGGGAGAGGATGTTAAAGCTTGATGAAATGGCTAAATCTATATCTTCTATAGCTGAAATGATAAGCCAAATTGCCAATCAAACTAACCTTTTAGCTCTAAATGCTACTATTGAGGCTGCCAGAGCTGGAGAAGCTGGCAAAGGCTTTGCTGTGGTGGCCAGTGAAGTAAAAGAACTCGCTAATCAAACGGCTAAAGCTACTGAAGAAATTACCAAAAAGCTTGAAACCATTCAGGTTGAAAGCCACTCAGCTAGAAAAGCTGTAGATGAAATTGCAGAGGCAATTAAATCTATTAATGAAAGTACATCTTCTATAGCTTCAGCTGTGGAAGAACACACGGCCGTTATGGATGATGTTGCCCAAAAAATAGTTGAACAGTCTGAATCATTAGGAGAAGTAAAAACAGAGGCAGAAAACACCTATCAAAAAGTCTCTGAAGCAAAAAGTCATGTAGAGGTTCTGGATAAGGAAATTACCCATATTAAAGAGAAAGCCGAAGAACTTAAAAAAATAGCAGAAGGTTTTAATGTATAATTCTAGGGCGTCTTTAGGCGCCCTACTTTTTTTCTCTGAGTACTGTCCAAAAAATCAACCTCTAGGCATTTTCAAAAAGTTTTGCTATATCTTCAAGTCATAAAATTCAAATCAAAAAGTTCAGGAGAGCTAAATGCCCGAACAGAAAATAGTTCCTCCAGAAGAAATATTTTCTCTTCCTAGAAAGAAAGCTTTTATTACTGGAAGTGAAGCAGTAGCAGAAGCTATTAAAAGGGCCAATGTGGACATGGCTATTGCTTATCCCATAACTCCCCAAAGTGAAAGCATGCATTTAATAGGTCACTTATACGCCCAAGGATATTTAAAAGATTTTTATCGTGGGGAAAATGAATTTGCGGTTATGGCAGCAGTTCATGGAGCCTCTCTTGGAGGAGGCCGTGTTTTTACAGCTACTTGTGGTCCTGGTACTTTAAGGGCCATGGAGATGTTTCCTGTTTGGGCTGGAGCTAGGCAACCTATTGTTTGTGCTTTTATGTGTAGAGGTGTAGCTTTACCTTAGAAGAAATAATAGCCGCAACAGCTAATGCTGAGCTGATAATTGTCCCTGAATTCAATGCTAAAGGATAGCTGGCTAGAGAAATTAAAGCTATACTTGATTCGAATAGCAGAATAATTGCTGCTCCAAGGGTTTTTGGTGGAATGACCATGCCTGTAGAACTCATCGTTAATACTGTAAAAGAAACCATCAAAAATAGGGCTAGGAGTTAAAAAAATGTCAAAAAAGATTATTACTCCAGTGCCAATACTGGTGGGCAGGAAAGCAGTATGAGTACCCCAGGGAAAATTTTTCCCTATGGCTCCTAAAGGAAAAAAATTTCCTAAAATACCTGTTTTTGAAATGGCTAAAATATCTGGCTGCGTTTACTCTGCTAAAATTACTGTAGCTAGCCCTATTAAGCTCAGCAAAATTGTAAGAAAAGCAATATTAATAGCAAGAGAGGTTGGGCCTACTTACGTCCAGATTTATACCCTCTGTCCTACTAACCTCAAGTTTCCACCAGATAACACCATTAAAGTAGCTAAAAAAGCTGAAAAAATTTATTACAAACCAGAAGAATTTATTACTCCAGAGGCCGAAGAATATCTTAACTCTTTAAAGGAAAAGAAAAAATTTGCTCTTTATTTAAGGACAGTACTCTGGATACAATTTAAAAACAGAAGGGTTTAAATTCAACTAAGTATTAAATATTAAATATACTATGAGACCTTGGCCAAATATATTTAATTGGCTGCATTGCCTGTCCTTTAGACTACTTTGTCGACATTTAGTGTCTCTTCGTAGTGACATTCTTGGGGACAAAAAAGTTGATGTTTTAAAACTTTACAAAAGGTAGCATAAATTAAAACTGAGGAGTCTCAATGGCTTTTGAGCTAGAAGTTGAAAGAGAACGGCTTATCCCTGATACCAGTGTTTTCACCAATCCCGATGTTTACCGGGAGTTTGGTAATTCTCCCAACAAAGCCTTTGCCAATTTTTTAGAGCTGGTGGCCAAGGCCCCCAATGTAAAAGTCTATATGCCCTCTTCGGTTTATGATGAACTAAAAAAGATGCTCAAAAACCCTAAAGTTCCCCCTAAAGCCAGAGCAGTTTTCAGGGTTAAATCTCCTAAAAAATATGAAATTCAAATACCTGCTTTTTTACTCTATGAGCTGATTGATGATATCAGGCAGCGCATAAATAAAGGCCTTAGGGTGGCTGAAGAAGCCGTTAGAGCTTCGGCTCACAAAAACCCTGACGAAATACTAAATGCCCTAAGACGCAAATATAGAGAAGCCCTGCGCGAAGGCATTGTTGACTCAAAAGAAGACATAGAACTTATTCTTTTAGCCTTGGAATTAGACGGCCTTCTTCTCTCTGCTGACCGTGGTATTCTCAATTTAGCGGACAAAATGGGTATAAGGTGGATACCTCCTGAAGAAATTCGAGATACTATTGAAGGCCTTATTTATAGCCCCTGAGGCTTAAAATGAAAGCCAGCCCTTTAGGTAATTTGCCTGATCTAACTTTGAAGGCCTTATTTATAGCTTCCTGAGGCTTAAGTGTTGATAAACATTTTGTAGCGAGGGAGAAAGAATCACTGGCTCAAGCATTCCTTCTCTAATGACTTTTTTAAGATCGCTAAGGTTTTCAATAGGTTTGGGGCTCAAGTTAGCAATAAGCCCTAACTCCTCGGTGGTGTGAGCATCGCTTCCCGCCACTTTAGGCAAGCCAAAGGCTTCGGCTAATTCCCAGGCCTTAAAATTTTCCTGTGGAGAATTGCGCCCATTAAGCACTTCTATAGCATCTATCAATCCTTCTTCCATGAGAAACTCATCGGGAATATTACCCCAGCGGAAAGGGTGAGCCCAAATAGTTAGCCCTCCCCTCTTCTTTACTTCACTTAGCACTTCGTAAGCAGAAAGCCCCCGTGGAAAAACAAGTATATTTTCAGGGGCAAAAAGCAAAAAGTCTCCTTCAGGCGCAGAATATTCCATACCAAAAATAGGGGTTATTTTTCCATTTAGATTAATTTGGGAATAAATTTTAGCAGCTTTTACGGAAAAATGGTCAGTTATAGCTAATGTTTTAAGGCCTACTTTATAAGCTTTAGATAAGCAGGCTTCTAAACTTTGATGTCCACACGGAGAAACATCCGTGTGGACATGTAGGTCAATAAAAAATTTAGAATCCATACTTCTTTCAGAGTTTATACGTAATATGGACACGCTGCTTCTTCGCTTACTAGATAATGGGAAGAAACCATTTCTGTGTAATCGTCAAGCCAGTAAGCCTCAGGATTACGTTTGTAAATGAGAATCTTTCCAGTGTTGGTGTTATCCGCTGCACGATGGAACTTAAAAATTATCTCATCTTCGGTTAAGGCCAAAATCTCTAGTTTGCCAAGGGCATGTGACATGGTAAAACGAGCCCTTTTGGCTACCCCTGAGACCAGGCCTCTGGCCTTCTCAAAAATCTGGTAGCCTTCTTCTATAGGGACGGCATAAGGCTTATTCCCAATGGTGGGGCGGCACTGGAAAATATAATAAGGAGCAATGCCAGCAAAGGAAAGCTTGCGGAAAAGTTCAGCCATGACTTCTGGATTATCGTTTACCCCTCTAATAATAGGCGTTTGATTAAGGATTACAGCTCCGGCCTTCATTAATAGGTCACAGGCTTCAATGGCTTCTTTGGTCAATTCTCTTGGATGATCAAAATGAACCATAATATATAAGCGCTTTTCAGGAGTAGAATAGGCCTTAATTATTTCAAGGAGTTCTGGGTCTTCTATAATTCTTTGAGGGTAAAAAGCAGGAACTTTGGTGCCTATACGAATAACACCTACGTGTTCAATAGGCCTAATTTTAGAAAGGAATTCTTTTAAACGGCGGTTAGAAAGCATAAAGGCATCGCCGCCTGAAAGAATTACATTGGTGATCTCTTTGTGACTGGCTATATACTTTACAGCTTCGTCAATATCTTCCAGGCGTTCAGGCCTTCCACCATCTATGAAAAGACGTTTACGAAAACAATAACGGCAAAGACCAGCACATACATTGCTAGCTAAAATTAAAACCGTAGAATCATACTTGTGCTGCAAGCCAGGCATAACCGTGTAAGAAGCCTCGTTTGAAGGGTCAAGATGCCCCCATCCCCATTCTTCTAGTTCCTCAACGCTTGGAAGAACAAGCCTCGCAAGAGGGTCTCTCGGATCTTCAAAATTAATAAGCTTTAAATAATATTCAGTACATTTAATAGGATATTTTCTGGCAACCTCTAAGACTTCTTTATTTTCCGAAAATACCGGCACCTTTTCTAGTGAAGTGACAAATTTTGGCTTTTTAAGCATAGTTATACCTCCTTTCTATATAGAGCGCGCAAGGAAGGCGCTATTAAGGAATTCAGATGTTCTAAAGGGGTTATGATTTTCTTAACAGAAAAATTGACAGTCAGTCAAGACTTTTTTGTAAAAGAATCTCAATTAACTGTTCTTTTAAGGCTTTTAAATTGGTCTTAGTCAGTATGTTACCATCGTAAAATAACAAAGAAAAATCTTCGTCAGGGAATTCAAGAATCTTTGGGCAAATTTTTTCTTTTATGTCTTCAGGTGTTATATTTTTCATCTGGATGTAAGCCCAGTAAGTAAAGGCTTTAACCCATAAATCATTTGAATCGAATAAATGAAGCGCATAAACGGGCCCCAAAAATTTAGCCACTAAATCCGGAAACACCTGAGCAAGCCTCCCTATCCCCCAGATAACTCCCCTTTGAGCTGGAGGATATTCCAATAAATTGCCCTCAAGCCATATGTAAGAAATAAGAATAGAGGTATATTCCTCAGCTAGCTGACGATGGTTGGCCAGGGCTTCAGTCATAGCTTCAGGTACACCCCAGGCCATACCCCCTGATTCTTCGTTAAGCATCCACATAAAACGGCGGATTATTATCCGGGCACTTTCTATATTTTCTTGAGCAATGGCAGCCACTACCGGCCCCATACAAGCAATGGCCTTCCAGCGAAGTTCTTCTTCGCGATGACATAATGCCCCGATTAAAACATTTACGGTTTTTTTGGGTGGAAAACGTAAGACTTCTTCTTTAAGTTGGGGGAGGTTCTTTCCTTTTAAAAGAGAAAGAACCTCCCTTTTTAAAAGCTGGGTTTTAGGCATTAAGCTTTTCCTTGATAGCTTTGGCTATGTTTTTACCTATTTCAACACATTCTTTCAGCTGGTCATGGGTGGGAACAAATTTTGCCCTATATCCAGGGTGAACAATTTCTGCCTGCATTTCTTCTAAGAACTTATTAATATGTTTTACTGCTTCGCCACTCCAGCCAAATGAACCAAAAGCTACTCCTATCTTTTTACGTGGTCTTAACCCTTTTATATAAGTGAGCACATCAGCCATCTGGGGAAGCATATTGTTGTTCAAAGTTGAAGACCCGAAAATCAAAGCTTTAGCCTCAAGTACCTGGGTCATAATGTCACTGCGATGGTCAATACTGGCGTTCATTACTTTAACTGAAACCCCTTCACTCATAAGGCCATCAGCTATGGCCATGGCCATTTTTTCAGTGCTGTGCCACATGGTGGCGTAAACTACCAGCGCGTAGTCTCTAGCTTGATAAGTGCACCAGCGTTTATAAGCCTCCAATATATCTTTTATGTGAGAACGCCAGATAACTCCGTGGTCAGGAAGAATCATTTCTATCTCTAGATTCATTTCCTCAACGGTTTTTAAGAGCTTTTCTACCTGAGGTGAGAAAGGAAGCACGATGTTGGCATAATACTTAGCGGCTTCCTGCATTAGTTCATCGTATTTAACCTCGTCGTCAAAGCGTTCGCTGGTGGCATAATGCTGGCCAAAGGCGTCCTGGGCAATAAGGATTTTTTCTTCTGGAATGTAAGAAATCATACTGTCAGGCCAGTGGATCATACGTGTCTCAATAAACTGAACTGTCCGTTTCCCAATAGAAATAGAATCTCCTGTTTTTACTTCCACTAAAGGCCAGTCTTCCTGGTGAAAATGTTCTTTAAGGGCTTTATAGCCCATAGGAGAACAAAACACTTTTTCTGGCTTGGCTCTTTTTATTATTTCAGGAAGAGCGCCTGAATGGTCCATTTCTACGTGGTCAACCACGATGTAATCTATTTTTTCAATATCACCGAGCACTTTGATTAGCTTGTGGATTAAGTCGTTGGTAAAAGGCTTTTTAACCGTATCAAAAAGGGTTATTTTTTCATCTAAAACCAAATAAGCATTATAAGTGGAACCCCTTTTAGTAGAATATCCGTGGAAGTCTCTAACATTCCAATCAATAGAACCAACCCAGTAAATGTCTTTTTTAATTTCAAAAGGTGGCATAATTTCCCTCCTTTTTCTGTATTATTAATGATTTATATAACATCATCGCGAGGCGACGTAGTCGTCGCGGCGATCTCCGATCTCTTCAGTATCGCTTGGGATATAGGTATCTATCCCGTCACTGCGAGGAACTAGAGACAACTACATAGTCTCTAAGATTGTTTCGACTGCTGGTGCAGCCTCGCAATGACAACCACAAAATTATCATCTGTTTTATGCTTTCATTTATTATGCTAGCAAAAAATTATCAGAAGTAAAAATAAAAACCTCCCCTTTCTAAGTTGAGGGGAGGTTTTAGTAAAAAATATTTTATAAGTTAGCTTTCCAGAGGCCGTGCAAATTACAATAGGCCCTGGCTGCCACCTGGCTGGCTTCTACTTTAAATTCAGCTTCAGGAGCATCACCCGGAGCTAAAAACTGGATATAAGATTTGCTGTCAGCAATAAGCTCAATCCATTCAATATAATGTTTATCATCCATAGGATGAGGAGCGCTACCAACTTTTACTTTATATCCACCCTCTATTTTTTCAATCACAGGAACATGTTTTTCCTGAGAAGCATCGGTAGTATTTTCCTTCAATAATTCCATAGGCTCATTACAGCAAACCAAAACACCCTGCCCTGAATGAAGAACAGTTACAATGTTTCCACAAACATTACATTTATAAACTTCTAACCTCTGTGCCATCTCTGGCCTCCTTAATTTAGAATTATTTTTAATTTAAAAATAATAAAATTTATTTTTTAGTCAAGACTTAAAATCTAAAAAAACTTTAGCATAGCGCTATAAAATTGCTTAAACCTTTGCAAAACATATTTGATGGACTGTCTGTCTTTTTTTATCTTGCGAGCTTTTCTTGACCTGTCCTTACGAGCCACGAAGTGGCGAAATAAATTTTCTATCCAATTTTAAAAAATTCTTGACTTAAAAATTATATTTTCTTAAACTTATTATAAATAACTAAAGGAGGAAAACAATGGCTGAAAACATTTATGAAGGGGCTTATATCTGTTCTACTACTAACTGTGGTTACATGTATGTTCCCTCTAAGGGTGACCGTAAAGGTAAAATCCCTCCTGGAACTCCTTTTGAAGAGCTTCCTGAAGACTGGAAGTGTCCGGTGTGTGGTGCTTCCAAGAAAGCCTTTAAACCCATGCAAGAAGTTGAATCTTAAAAAATAAGGAGGCCTTATGAAAATAGAAATAGACAAACAGATAGTTAAGTTTACCCCTGAAAACGAAAAAGAAGTCCAGGAACTTAACAAGCTCTGGCAATATGTGGTGGCCTGCGAAGGTGAAAGCTTCAAGCTGGTGCCCATTGGCATGTTTGTCCCCGGAACTTCTAAAGAAGCCATGTTCCAGACAGAAGGCCTGAAAGTAGAAACAGCCCAGGTTACAACCCCAAAAAAGAAAATCCGCTATGTTTGTATGGAATGTAACCGTATGGAAGAATTTCCAGAAGGAGAAGCCCCTGTCTGCTGTGGACAACCAATGCACCCTATGGATTAAAATAAGGGCACGGAAAAGTCCGTGCCCTTCCCTTTTTAAATCTTTTCTATCCTGGCACTGGCTACTTTATATTCTGGGGTGTGAACTTCTGTGTCTATCCCTGCACTGGTAATCAGGTTGGTTAGCGGCTCTTCAAAATGAAAGTCCATAAAAATAGTCCCAGGCCTCACTCTGGTAGTAACATGGGCTCTGGCAATTACTTCTCCCCGCGGTGTTATTACCTTTATAGGGTCACGTTCCCTTATCCGCAATTTACGGGCGTCTTTGGGGTTAATTTCAACCAGCTCTTCAGGAAGCGCCTCCCACAAAGCTTCAACTCTTCTGGTCATAGAGCCACAATTGTAGTGATAAAGGCGCCTTCCTGTAATTAAAATCAAAGGATACTCAGCTTCAGTCTTATCAGAAGAGCCATAATACTTAGGTATGGCAAAAAAGGCTTTACCTGAAGGCCTGGCGAATTTTTCTTGAAACATAAGTTCTGTGCCAGGATGATCTTCAGTTGGCACTGGCCAGCAAAGGGATTCTTTTTCCAGGCGCTCATAGGTAATCCCGGCAAAAGGAGGCATTATGCGCCGCATTTCGTTAAAGATATCTTCAGCCGATTGATAATCCATGTCATAACCCATGCGTTTGGAAACCTCAGCTATTATCTTCCAGTCAGGCCAGGCCTCTCCTGGCGGCTCTATAAGTTTTCTAACCCGCTGAACCCGTCGTTCACCGTTGTCAATGGTGCCGTCTTTCTCAAAAAGGCAGGCCGCTGGCAACACCACGTGGGCAAAATCTGCTGTTTTAGGCCAGAAAATATCCTGTACCACTAGGAGGTCCACCGCCGCCAGGGCCTCGTGAACCCGCTTGATATTTCCGTGAGTCATGGCTACATCGTAGCCAACCACATAAAAGGCCTTCACACGGCCCTTGATGGCCTCCCTGTACATCATGGTTTCTGTAATGCCCGGCTTTTCGGGAAGAGGCACACCCCAGATATCCTGAAATTTTTTCCTAGTAAGGGGGTCATTTATTTTTTGGTATGCAGGTAATACGTAGGGCAAAGCTCCCATGTCACAGGCACCCTGGACGTTGTTCTGGCCGCGAAGGGGCATGGCTCCTGTGCCTGGCTTTCCTACGTGGCCACATAACATGGCAAGGTTAGCTAAAGCCATGGTGCCCTGACTTCCACTGCGATGTTCACTTACCCCAAGCCCCCAGAAAATAAGGGCCTTTTCCGTTTTAGAGTAAAGTCTCGCCAGCTGTATAATTTGCTCTCTTCTTATGCCAGAAAGACGCTCGGCCTTTTCAAGGGGCCATTCAGCCAAAATATAATTTTTATAGGCTTCAAAGTTTTCTGTGCGGGTTTCTATAAATTCTTTGTCATAAAGATTTTCTTTCAAAATCACATAAGCCAGACCATTGGCCAGAGGCACATTTGAGCCGGGCTTTAAAGGAATCCATAGATAGGCCTTTTCCGCCAGCTCCGTCTTTCTGGGATCAACTACCACTAATTTTAGCCCGCGTTCCAGGGCCCTGAGGATTCGGCCTCCAATTACAGGATGGGCCTCAGTGGTATTGGCCCCCCAGAGGAGAAGAAGATCTGTCCTTTCCAGCTCGTCAAAAGGCCCGGTAGCTGCTCCAGAACCAAAGGTGGCCGCAAGCCCTGCGACCGATGGCGCGTGTCAGACCCGCGCCGGGTTATCTACGTTATGCGTGCCAATAACAGCTCTGGCAAATTTTTGGGCTACGTAAGTATCTTCGTTGGTGGTGCGAGCTGAACAAAGAACACCGATGGCGTCAGGGCCATATTTTTCCTTTATTTCCTTTAATTTTTCCGCCACAAAATCAAGGGCTTCTTCCCAGGAAACTTCTTTAAAAGGTTCATCGCGGGAAAGACGCATCAAAGGTTTTTTAAGCCTTTCTGGATGGCGATAAAACTGATAGCCAAAGCGGCCTTTAACACAAAGTTCTCCATAATTAGGTGGCCCTTTAGCGGCATTCACTTCAAGAATACTATTGTTTTTAACTTGAGCCAGGAGATTACAACCAGTGCCACAATAAGGACAAATTGTGCGAACTTCTTTCACCTCGGCCCTGGTGTAAGGTACGGTAGAATCTTTCCGGGAGAGAGCTCCCGTAGGGCAAATATCCACACAGGAGCCACAGGAAACACAATCTTCAGTGAAAGAAAAATGAATTTCTTCTTCAGGAGTCCCCTGGGCAAAAATAGTTAATTCTATGCCACCATAATTACAAATTCTCACACAACGATAACATCCTACACATTTATTAGAATCAACGTCTATAAAGAAGTGATCTGTTTCAAGTTTATATTTGGATCTTTGGCGTCCTTTAGCAGGCACTCCTTCAGCAATAAGGAGGTCACGAAAAGTGCACTTATGGAAGCCTAGGCAACCGCATTTAAGGCATCTGTTGGCCTCTTCTCTGGCTTGCTCTTCGGTTAAAGAACTATATACCTCTTTAAAAGAACTTTTTCGCTCCTCAAGGGAAATTTCAGGTGGTCTTTCTCTGGGAATCATGGGAAAATCTTCGTAAAATTCAAGGTCCATTTCCTCAAGACGCCGACCGCGATTAAAGTCGTATCTAACGGTTAGTGGAGCTTTCTTTTCTTTCTGGCGTCCCTGAAGATACCGGTGAATACTTTCAGCGGCTTTTCTTCCTGAGGCCACTGCCTGAATAACCGTTTTAGGCCCTGTAACAAAGTCTCCCCCAGCCCACACCCCGGGAACATTGGTAGAAAAGTCCTTGGCAACTTTGATGATGCCTTTAGGGTTAACAGCCAACTGTTCTTCTATCTCACCATATTTTTTAAAGGATATATCAGGCTCTTCCCCCCAGGCCCTAACTACAAAATCAAACTCATAGAGTTTCTCTGTGCCTTCCACTGGGACAACTTTGCGGGCTTTATCCTTTTGAGGAGAAGTAAGCTTTGTCCTCGCAATAAGAACTTCGTATTTTTCTCCTTTTTTGGTGAGCTTTAGTGGCTGGGCCATGAGCAGGAAGTTTACCCCTTCTTTTTCTGCTTCTATTATTTCTCGCTGATGAGCAGGCATCTCTATACGAGAACGTGGATATACTACGGTAACCTCTACCCCTAAGCGCAAAATACTCCTGGCTACGTCTATAGCAGTGTAGCCGCCGCCTAAAACAAGGGCCTTTTTACCCAGGTTGGGAGTATCTCCACTATTTAGCTGGTAAAGAAAGGAAAGACCGGTTACAGTATGCTCTTCCCCAGGGAAATTGGTGCTTCGGCACTTATAAGAACCTATAGCCAGAAAAACGGCCTCGTAGCCTTCTTTAAACAAATCTTTAATGGCAAAGTCATACCCCCAGCGCTTGCCTGTTTTAAGTTCAACTCCCAGTTCTAAAATCTGATCTATTTCCTGGCGCAAAATATCTTTAGAAATCTTAAAGCCCGGATACGTCCATCGCGGCATACCCCCTGGCTCTTCACGGGCTTCAAAAATAGTGACTTCGTGACCTTTAAGCCGTAGAAAATAAGCGGCCGAAAGCCCGGCTGGCCCGGCTCCTACAATAGCCACTTTCTTTCCTGTGGAAGGAGGTATTTCTGGTTTAAAAGCCCTGGTCTTTAAGCCCCAATCAGCCACAAAACGCTTTAAGTTATTAATGGCAACCGGCACATCTACCAGTGCCCGGCGGCAACGAGGCTCACAAAAACGAGGGCAAACCCGGCCCACCAGTGCTGGTAAAGGTAATTTTTCTTTAATAAGGCTCAACGCTGAGGCATATTCGCCCCTGGCAATAAAGGCAATGTAACCCTGAATGTTTAAGCCACCAGGGCAGGGGCCGTGACAGGGAGCCTTACAATCCCCAAAATGATTGGCTACCAGAGATTCAAGTTTTTGCTTGCGTATCTTTTTTATCTCTTCAGTATCAGTGCGAATTCTAAGCCCTTCTTCAGGCTCAGTGACGCAAGATCTCACTAACCCTTTGCCTTCAATTTCAACTAAACAAAGGCCACAAGGGAGCGGGGATTCAGATACTTCTGGCAAATAACAAAGGCTTGGTATTTCAAAACCAGCCGCCCTTAAAGTTTCAAGTAAGTTTTTAGCCGGGTTAATCTCTATCTCTTGTCCATTAACCCAAAGTTTCATCATCCCCACTCCTTAATATGAATTAAAGCTCAAGCCAGGATTCAGAAAAGATAG
>NZ_LSFI01000006.1 GCF_001642325.1 Thermodesulfatator autotrophicus
GGGTGACTGTCAGATAAAGTCTAAACTTTTATAATCTTTTCCCCTCCTTATCCAAAGTACAAAGGGGCCCTTAAGGCCCCCTCTTTTCTTTCCCTCTTTACATGGGCGTTTGCCCGCCGGGTGACACAACCAGTTGCTCTATCCTTATGCCGAAGTCGAGGCGCCTTCTCTGGAGCTCGAAGTTCACCCGGAGGTCTTCGAGAAGTTCTCCAGCAGAAAGACTTTCCCCTTCAGGCACGATGATGAAGTAGGGGTTTCCGTCTTCCGTCACCCCATCTGGTGTAAGACCAACGCCTTCTATGGTCTTGACCGGGATGGTGGGGTCTTCGATCACCATGCGGATTGGGCCTGACAGATCCTCGCCAGAGGTGTTCTCCACGTCTATGAGCACGAAGAAGGCCCGGTGGATGCGATCATACAGGGTGCGGGAGCGGTTGGTGGTGACCATCTCCGTAATATCCTGCCAGGTTGGAGTGGCTGCCTCGTTCACGCTCACTGTCACAGGGTCAGAAGTGGTTGAGCCTTCGGCCTCGTCATAGGCCGTGCAGGTGGCGTTGTAGGTGCCGGGGTTTTCATAAGTGTGGGAGAATGTGCCATTCGTGGAGGTGGCAAGCTCGCTTCCGTCTCCGAAGTCAACCTCGTAGGCCACGACGCTTCCATCGGGGTCATGGGCCTGGCAGGTGAAGCTCACCTCGAGGGGGGCCACGCCTTCGGTGGGATCGACCGTGAAGGAGTCGATGACAGGGGGCTGATTGGGCGGCTCATAGAAGCATTGTTCATTAACATCTATTTCAGGTTCAATAACGGTGAGATTTGTTTCGGCAGGAGAAACAGGCTGTGCCCACTTGGTTGTCTGCAGGGGAATACCTCCGCCTCCAGCAAAGGTCTGGGCTTCGGTATCTTTGCCCAGGGGGCAGGATGGAATACGGCCCTCCTGATCAAGCTTAAAAACCCAGAAATCCGCGTTATCTCCAGATGTGTGGCCGGCAACTACGTAGCCTCCGTTACTAAGAGCCACAACGTCATAACCATAATCACCCTGATTCTCCGAACCATACGCCCTCTGCCAGACAATCTCACCAGAGGAGGAGAGCTTGAGCAGCCAGAGATCCGCCGACGGGCCAAAAGAATCAGTATAACCTGCCACGATAAAACCACCCTCCAGGGTTTCCTGTACGGCATAAGCGCCATCATCTCCAGAGCCACCATAGGTCCTGCTCCATACCAGGCCGCCATCGGCGTCAAGCCTGATAATCCAGGTATCCCTATGGGTGTCATCCGAAACTTGATGGGTGGCGGCAATCACATAGCCGCCGTCCGCGGTCTGCCTCACGGCCTGGGCCTCATCCCAGGAGAAATAACCGCCGAACTCCTGACTCCATTCCGGATAGCCGTTTTCATCGAGTTTCAGCACCCAAATATGATGCCTCCAGACCCCGCCGGCCCCGAAAAACTGGGTGTAACCAGCAACGATATAGCCGCCGTCACGGGTCTGTTGCACCGCATAGGCGGCTTCCTCCGTGGGGTCGTAGCTGTAGGAAGACTCAAGACGCTTGCTGTAAAGATGTTGCCATTGGATGGCACCGGTTTGAGAAAGTTTCATGATCAAGAGATCACTCAAGCCACCAGGACTGGATTGGACTTTCCCGGCCACCACATAGCCGCCGTCCGCGGTCTCCTGTACAGAGTAGGCACAGGCGTGCTTGTATTGGCCAGCGCTAAAACCTTTCTGCCACAAAATATTCCCGCCCGCGTCGGTCTTGATGACTAGGATATGATCTTCATGGCTGCTGCTAAAGGAATTGGTCTTCCCTACAATGACATATCCGCCATCTCTTGTCTGATTGACATCGTAAGCACGATCTACCTGGGGGCCTTCGTATAGCCTTTGCCACTCAGGATTTCCCTCGGCATCAAGCTTCAAGAGCAGGATATTGTCTGAACCATTGCCGAAAAATACGTCCAGCCGGCCACGATGAAACCGCCATCGCTGGTATGAGAAACGGCCTCGGCCTGGTCGTAAGCGATGCCTCCAAATTTCTTGGCCCAGTAGGCGGCTTTTGCCGCCGTGGGGGTTATGTTGATAAACACCAGAATCAAAGAAAAATAGAACAAGAGATATCTTGGTACAAAATTTGGCATCACTCCCTCCTTTTTAAAGCCAAAAGATCCTGTAAAAGGGCGAGAAGAAGCCCTTACATGGCTCTTTATTTAGGACCTAAAGATCTTCTTTCTCACAATCCCCAGGCCCGCAAGCCCGGAAAGGAGCAGAACCATACTTGCAGGCTCAGGTACAGCGGCCGGGGCGTGCTGGTTAAAGGAGATGTTGTCGATGTCAAGGGTGTCACTTGTGTTCCAATCCACGTCCCAAAGGGAGAAGGCGAGCTCTACGTCCTGGCCGCCCCATGTCTGGGCAAAGCTCGTGATGTCCTGGGTGACCCAGGTGCCGGCAAGAAGGTCCGTGTCGGAGACCCCGGCGAGGAGATCGAGAGCGGTATTTCCACCGATATCTTCAAGGGTCACCGAGAGCCCATCATAATCGCTGTCCGTGGGATCCCACTGGATCCAGAAGGTGATGTCCATGGTGTAGCCCGGAATTGAGAGAGTCAAGGGTGAAGTCCTGATAGAGGGTGCTCTGCCAGTAGGTGTCATCAAGGCTTATCTCGGCGACCCAGTCAAAGTTCAGATCAGATGACTTAAAGAGGGTAAAGTGGCTGTCTGAATCCGGGTCTACATATACAGTATTTATATTAATATCGATAAGTTCTCCACTCCATCCTGTAAAATCCCCGGTCTCAAAATCCCCATTTTGAAAGGGGGTAGCCTTGGCCTTTACACCTAAGCCCAGTAAAAGAAAACCCACCAGCAAAACCATAAAAAGAAACCTTGTCCCTAAAAACCTCATCACTCTTCCTCCTTTCTTGTTTTTTTGCCGGGAGCAATCGGCCTCGCAATGACCTTTTCCCGGGTAAAAACCATTAAGGGGACAGGCCAGGGGGCCTGTCCCCACGGCGCTTTTTCAGGTTATGACCTTTTCCCGGGTAAAAAGCTCCCGTTTATAAAACGGCTCTAGCAAAGGGGGTGCCAAAACAAAGGGTTAAAAAAATAGCTGAAAATAGCAGACTTAGACGAAGGGAGAAAAAACGACCTGAAAAAAACCTTATAAAAGGAAAAATTTTTTCTCAGCAGGTAAATGAGACCAAAAGGGTTTACGTGCTAAAATTTAGCGCACTCAAAGTAAAACGCTAAAAAAGAATTGCTAAGAAAATATTTCCATAAACAGGAAAATTTTTTTATAAACCTTTTGTAAACCTCGAGGAAAAAAGAAGGATTACGGGTTATTGAGAAAAATGATCGTGTTCGAATTTACGGAGGAGGTCTTTTTTCCCTTTTACGCCCAATTTTTCATAGATACGGTTACAAAAGGTCTTTACTGTCCCCAGCGCTAGATCCAGTTCGTTAGCAATGTCCTTGAGCTTGTAACCTTTAAGAAGCAGGGCAAAGACTTCCTTTTCCCGATCTGAAAGGAGGTCTTTCGGGAAATTTTCCGTGGGAGGAATCGGGCCCTGGGGCTCCTGGGAAATATATTTTTGCGCTTCAAACGTGATCCCTTGGGAGGCTTTTTGATCAGTGGTAGCCGGAAATTTTCCGTGCCCAAGATTTTGACTGTCGGTCTTACCAAGGCCAGAGGGTAGGGCCTTCATTTCTCTATCTACCCCAGATCTTTCTAAGAGATAGCGTGAACAAAATATGGCCGGTATTATGGTGGCAAACAGAGACGCAAGAGCCCATTGATATTGCTGTAAAAAGTTTGTCGAAAATTTTATCTGAAATATGATTCCTAATATAATCGCCAAGGGATACAGGGCTAAACCTATCATGCCCTCCAAGATACTTCCAGAATAATAAAAAAGATAAGCAAGAGAAAATACGTCTGCTAGGCCAAAAGAAGCTTCTATAGAAGCAAGAGAAAACAGGGAAAAGTGTGACGAAGGAAACTGCCATACCAGGCTAAGACCTATAAGTACCACCACCAACGGCGGAAAGAAACGAAAGAGAAACTTCTCTCCCAAGAGGGCCAGGCCAATGCCCACCGTGTAGGCCAAAAGCGAGATAAGGTCAAAGTACTTTTGGGGGAAAGAAAGACCCAAATTGAAGAGAGAGGTATAATAAAGCCCGCCTAACGCATAAAATAAAAGAAAGAATAGCCAGAACAAATAAAGTCTTCCCGTTGGAGAAAAAGAAAGGTTCGAACCAAATTTTTTGGGCCTTTCTACTTTCCAACCCGCCAAAAAGAGGGCTAAGAAGGCCAGAGATATAGGGAGAGGAACCAGCTTAAGAAGATAGAGAAGGATATTGCCCCAAATTATACCTGAACCAATAGGCAAAAGAATATCTTTAAGGGTTCGCCCGTGAGCCAAAATAAAAAGATGCAAGATCAAAGGACCAAATAATAGCCCGAGCAAAAGAAAAAGAAATTCGTTCTGCTTCCAGATAAGGAGGGCGACTAAAAGTCCTTCTATAAACCAGGTTTGTGAGGCTATCTTTTCCTTGCGCCAGAGAAAGATACCGATCCCAAGGCCTAAGATATTCCCTGTCAGGAAATAGAGAGCGTACTTTAGGCCATGAGAAGGTAAAAGCCCCTGCTCCAATCCCACCCCCAGTAGGAGTACAGAAAGGAGGACAAAACCGCGAAATAGAGAGTCTTTCCAAAAGCGGAAAAATAGGTCCACAGACTCTCCTCCCCTTTTTCGGAATAGCATAAAGGGGCCTTTTGGTCAAAAACTTTGGCTATCTTTTAGCATGTTACAAAATTTATAAGCCGACTGGGAATAAAGATGACCCTTTTGATCTCATATCTTCAAGATGGTGTTTTACTTTGGAGCTTTCAAGCGCCGCCTCCTTGACGGTGGCCTCGCCTGTTCCGACTGGCACCTGTATCTCTCTATTAAGCTTCCGTTATCCTGAATAGCGATGGTAACTTCTTCGACCTTAATCAGCTTCAAGCCAGGGGGCATTGGCTATAAGGCCTTCTTTCCCTAAAGCTTCCCAGAGTTCTTCACAAATATGCAGAGCCACTGGTGAAAGTAAAAGTAGGCCGGCGTGATGAAATGGTAAAATAGGGCCACCGGGAAATAAACTCTCATAAGGAGGTGAAAGGGTGGCCCCAAAACAATTAACTATGAATATTTCTATAACCCCTTTGAAATTCCTTTAGGCAAGATCTCATTGGCCGCTATAGAAGAAGCCGTTCGTGAAAACCTAAAGGAAGCAGGTCGCCTTATGATAAAGCTTTCCTGGAAGCTCTCCAGGAACGGCTTTTATTCATATTGCAAGCCTCGTATCCTGGAAAATTCGTCAAAAACGGGCGGCATGGAAGAGAGCGCCTCTTCAATACAATATTCGGGAAGATCCAGGTGACCAATCGTCAGCTTCGAGATAAAGAGACGGGAAAGACACTTAGGCTTCTTCCATTAGCCGTGGATTTTCGTTCCCAGAAACGTTTTTCTTTGGGAGCTTTACGTTCCGCTATAAGGCTTTCAGTACTTAACTCTTTTCGGCAAGCAGCCCAAGAAGCAAGATACGAGATAGGAGCTGAGACACCCTCCCATACCACGGTTTATCGGAATTTTCGGGATATTTTTGATGGTAATGAGATTTCGTTTAGAAACCGGGAATTTCGTTATCTTATGGCAGATACGATGAAGATTTGTCTTCAAGCAGGGCGAGGGTTAGACGGAGGGTGGGCAGAGGTGAGGGTAGTTTTGGGAGCCCAGAGGCCGGAAGGTCCGTGGACCCCCCCCAGAGGTAAAGGAATCGGGGAAGAGGAAGATGGTAAGCAAGATAAGCAAGAAAGGGGATAGCAGGCTGAGGAGATTACTATTTATGGGGGCGCTTAGTGCGGTAAGGAGCAAAGAAGGTAGATTAAGGGAATATTACGATAAACTGGTAAAGAGAGGAAAACTGAAGAAAGTGGCCTTGATAGCATGTGCCCGGAAGTTATTGATATACACCTTTTACAATTACAGAAAATGGCAGGAAAAATGGCAGATGGAAGCTCAAAGTGCTTGACAAAAACCACAGTATCTTGCGAGCCCCGTTAGGGACGAAGCAATCTCAGAGACTGCTTCGTCGCCTCCAGCAAACCCAGGGCGGTTCATTCATCTATTGAACGATTCTTTTTTGGCTAATATAGTGTAAAGGCGTGAGAGGATTTTCGCGCACACTTATTTACGTCTTATTTGTTATAGTTATTGTCTTTTTTCTTTCATTGCGAGCTCAGAAATCGCAAACAGTAGAACTATTTCGTGCCCCTTTGACCTCTTTCAACCATATTTCTGGAGAGGTAACTTTCAAGCGCCGAGGCGATAATTCAGAATATGTAGTCATCAAACTTAAAGAAAACCCTCCTTTTGAACTTATAGTCCTTGTAGTTGAAAAAGATGGAATATCTAGAGAAATTGGCCGTTTCTCGGGAGCCACTTTCATTTACACTTTGCCTAGAAATATAAAGTTTGAAAAACTCAAAAAAGTAGAGTTGCGTTCCAGCGAGACCGGGCGTATTTTGGCGGAGACATATTTGACCAATAAGGAGTAAACATGGGGCGGAAACAAAAATTGCACACCAAATTCATATTTGTGACCGGTGGAGTTCTCTCGTCTTTGGGTAAAGGCCTGGCAGCAGCTGCCATAGGCACTCTTCTTGAAGCCCGGGGCCTTACCATCACCCTCCAGAAACTTGACCCTTACATAAACGTTGACCCTGGCACCATGAACCCCTTTCAGCACGGCGAAGTTTACGTTACAGATGACGGCGCCGAAACTGACCTTGACCTTGGCCATTACGAAAGATTCACCTCAGCCAAAATGGGCCAGAAAAACAATTTCACCTCAGGGAAAATTTACTACTCGGTTATTATGAAAGAACGCCGCGGTGATTATCTTGGCGGCACGGTGCAAATCATCCCCCATATAACTGACGAAATTAAAGCCTCTATCCTTCAGCTAGCAGGAAATGATGTTGACATTGCCATCATTGAAATAGGAGGCACTGTGGGCGATATTGAAGGCCTCCCTTTTCTTGAAGCCATAAGGCAGCTCCGCTATGACCTTGGCCGTGAAAACACTCTTTACATCCACCTAACCTATGTCCCTTATATAAAAACCGCTGGTGAACTTAAAACCAAACCCACTCAGCACAGTGTCAAAGAGTTGCGGGCCATTGGTATTCAACCAGACATACTCCTCTGCCGCACTGAACGCTTTTTGCCTCCAGAAGTAAAAAGAAAAATTGCCCTTTTTTGTAATGTTGATGAAGACGCCGTTATCACCGCTAAAGACGTAGAGTGTATTTATGAAATCCCGTTAATTTTTCACAAAGAAAAACTGGACGAAAAAATAATAGAGCTGCTAAACATCTGGACCAGAGAGCCTCGCCTTAAAGTCTGGGAAGAATTGGTCTATCGCCTTAAAAACCCCAAGCACGAAGTAACCATAGCCGTGGTGGGGAAATACATACATCTTAAAGACTCATACAAGTCTTTACATGAAGCCCTGGTTCACGGCGGAATTCCTTCGCGCACTAAAGTAAACATTCGCTACCTTGACTCTGAAGAAATAACTCCTGAAAATATAGGTGAATTACTTGACGGTGTACACGCTGTTTTAGTCCCTGGAGGTTTTGGCTCTCGCGGGGTAGAAGGCAAGATTCAGGCCATCAAGTTTGCCCGTGAAAACAAAATTCCCTTTTTTGGTATTTGTCTAGGCATGCAGCTCGCCGTAATAGAATTTGCCCGCCATGTAGCCGGACTAAAAGAGGCTGATTCTACAGAATTTAACCCCAACACTCCGTATCCGGTGATTTATCTTATGCGTGAGTGGTTTAATTTCCGCACCCAGAAAGTTGAAGTGCGCGATGAAACCACGGAAAAGGGCGGCACCATGCGGCTTGGGGCTTATCCATGTCGCCTGCTTGACGGAACTTTAGCCAAGGGAGCCTACCAGCAGGACGAAATATTTGAACGCCATCGTCACCGTTATGAATTCAACAACGAATTTCGCGATATTCTTACCGAAAAAGGCTTGGTAATAAGCGGGGTATCTCCTGATAACGAGCTGGTGGAAATTATTGAACTACCTAAAGAAAAACATCCCTGGTTTCTGGGGTGTCAATTTCACCCGGAATTCAAGTCCAAACCCATGGCTCCTCACCCACTTTTTGTGTCTTTTGTAAACGCAGCCCTTGAACAGGCTCAAAAGATAGATGAGGAAGCAGCCTGATATTTCCTGGGAAGAAGGTTTTGTCTGGCTTAAAGACAGACTTGAAAAACACAACATCTCGCTTGAGCTGAAAAGTTTTTGGCCAGAACTTAAAGCCTATTTAATAGCCTTTGCTCGAGAAGCAGAGGCCTTAAACCTCACCGCGGCTAAAAGCCGTTTTGACTTGCTTGCTGGCCCGGTTTATGAAGCCCTTTTTCTGGCCAAGCAACTACCGCCAAATATAACCTGTGCCGACCTGGGAACAGGAGCAGGTTTTCCGGGCCTAATTGTTAAGATAGCAAGGCCTGACTTAAAAATTTACCTGGTAGAAGGTTATGCTCCTCGGGTGCACTTTATGGAAAAAGTTATTAAAAACCTAGGACTTAAAGAAGCTTTTCCCTATCTTTGTCATCTCGGCTTCAAAGATTGCTCCCTCAAAGTCCCCTTCACCATAGCTCGTGGTTACGGAAACCCGGCCAAGTTTGCCAAACACAGCCGAGAAATCTTTAAGGCTACGCAGGGGTACTATCTCTGGCGCAAAGATGTAGAGAAAGGCTCACTTGAGAAACTTCCCTTAAGACCTGTTTACAGTTTGCCTGTCCCCGAAAGACTGGTTGATTTGCTCGTCTTTTACTTTTGAGTTGCCATCTTTAAAAGTGTGCTCATATTTTAGTTAAAAGCTTTAGGAGGCAACCTATGAGCATTGAATTCCGCCGAGAAAAATATATCAAAACCTTTCACAATCCATTAAATAACTTTGCTCCTGAACCTCAAGAAGTTGAGTTAAGATTTGACCCATTGCTCAATCATTTCGCCGTATTTAATCCTGCCCTGGAAGACAAGGCCAGACTATTTTTTGGCGCTCAAGACTGGGAGCTCGTAAAAAAGCTTGCAGAAGCTTCAAAGGAACAATGTTTTATGTGTCCGCCCAAAGTGAGAGAAGTTACGCCCAGGTATCCAGAAGATTTTATCCCTGACGGACGCCTTGTACGCGGAGAGTGCACTCTTTTTCCCAATCTTTTCCCTACAGCACCAAGGCATGCGGTTATTGCCGTGGGTGAAGCCCACCTCCGGAAGATAGATGAATTTGAACCAGGCCTTCTGGCAGACGCCCTTTATCTCGGCCTTGAATTTTTACGCCTTTGTTTTGAGGAAGACCCGACCATTCGTTTTGGACTCCTCTGTGCCAACTATCTCCTGCCAGCTGGGGCCAGTTTGGTGCACCCTCATTTTCAGGTGGTAGCTGCCAAGGAGGCTTTCCCCAGACAAAATGAGTTATTGAAGGCAAGCCATGCTTACTACTTGCGTCACGGCCAAAACTTCTGGGAAGAGCTTTGTGTCCATGAAAAAGAAAAACAGGAGCGCTTTATAGGACAACAAGGAAGAGTGGCTTTTATGGCCAGTTTTGCTCCTCTTGGCGGAAACGAAATCCTTGCGGTTATAGAAGGAACAAAAGGTCTTCCTGAAATAACTACCGACGATGTGTTAGATTTAGCACGGGGTTTAAGCCTGGCCCTTAAAGGTTATGATAAAATGGGTTACGGCACGTTTAACTTTACTTTGTTTTTGCCTGCCCTTGATGAAAGGGCTCCTTATTTTACACCTCACTTGCGCCTGATTACCCGGCAGAACCTTTACGAAAACTACCGTACTGATGATTATTTCCTGCAGCGCCAGCTGGGGGCTGAGCTGATAATCACTCCCCCTGAAGAAATGGCCAAAATTATGCGTCAAATCTTTGCCCAAGGAGGAAACAAATGAAAAACGGCTGGTCTCCATATTTAGGAGGAGCTTTAACGGGCTTGCTTTTGATAGCCTGGGTTCTCTCAACCACTTTTATTTTGGGAAAGACCAAAATGCTTGGAGCCTCAACGGCCTTTGTGCGGGTGGCTGCCCTGGTGGAAAATCAAATTAACCCTCAGGCCGTAAAAACTTTAGCTTATTACCAAAAATACAAGCCCAAAGTTGACTGGAAACTGGTTCTGGTTTTCATAGGGGTTCCTATAGGAGCATTTTTAGCTGCTGTTAAAAACAAAGAATTTAAAGTGCGAATGATTCATGAACGTTTCCAGAGGGCATTTGGTAAAAACCAAGTTTTGAGAGCAGCTATGGCTTTTATGGGAGGTTTTCTCCTGGTTTACGGAGCCCGTCTGGCAGGAGGCTGCCCCAGCGGGCATGGCCTTTCAGGAATGTCTCAACTCTCGCTTTCAGCGTTTATCAGTGTAGCTGGTTTTTTTATAGGAGGCATACCTTTAGCTTTCATCCTTTACAAAAGGAGGCGGTAAAATGGAACTCATAATGGGCCTTATAGCCGGTATTATCTGGGGCTATATATTCCAGCGCACTAGAATTATCAGGTTTGACAAACAAGTAGGCCTTCTCCTGTTAGAGGATTTTACCGTACTTAAGTATTTGCTTTCAGCGGTTATGGTAGGAAGTTTAGGGGTTAACCTCCTGGCTCAACTGGGAATAATTACATATTCTGTAAAAACTACTTATCTTTTAGCTAATTTTTTGGGCGGTCTCATTTTTGGCCTGGGTTGGGCCCTTTTAGGCTATTGCCCCGGCACCTCTACAGGAGCACTGGCTGAAGGAGCTATAGACGCTTTTTTCGGTATATTAGGCGGGATACTGGGAGCCATTGCCTTTGCCCACACCTATGATTGGTGGAAGGCCAATATTTATCCCATTGGTGCCCTTGGCAAAGTCCGGATTCCAGAGTTAATTTCTATGCCACCAATTTTAGTAGCCGTAGTGTTTGCAGCCATGCTGGCTGTTATTTGTTATTTTCTGGAGAAAAAGAACCTGTGAACCTATTCACCGTTAAAGAAAATCGCAAACTCTCTCAGAGATATCACCTTTTAATACTGGAAGGGGAACTAGAAAATCCTCTTCCAGGCCAATTTGTAATGGTACGAGCCTGGCCCGGTTTTGACCCGCTCCTTGCACGCCCCTTCTCAATTCATGACCACGAACCTGACAAACTTAGTTTACTTTTTGAAGTTAAAGGCCGTGGAACAAAATTGCTGGCTGCGCTTGAACCCGGTGCAAAGGTAGAAGTCCTAGGGCCTCTCGGGCAGGGCTTTCCAGAAGTAAACAGCGGTGAAGTTATTCTGGTGGCAGGAGGCATTGGCATTGCTCCTTTTTTCTGGACAGCCAAAAAACTCAAAGAAAAAGGCCTGCAAATAAACCTTTTTTACGGTGCAAGGACCAAAAATGATTTTTTGCGTTTAAAAGAGTTTGAAGACTTGGGAATATCTTTAAATCTTTCCACCGAAGACGGAAGTCTGGGGTTCAAGGGTTTTGTTACTGAGCCTTTAAAAGGCTATCTCCATGAACCTGGGGAAAAAATTATTTTTGCCTGTGGGCCTATGCCCATGCTTTCCGCGGTAGCCAAGGTGGCTAAAGATTTGGGAGTTAGGGCCTATGTCTCCCTTGAAGCCCATATGGCCTGTGGCCTGGGCATGTGCTTAGGTTGTGTGGTTAAACGCCAGGAAAGGGGCTATCTTCACGTCTGCAGCGAAGGCCCGGTGGTGCCAGCTGAAAGAGTTTTCTAAAGGAGTTCCTCTCTAAAAATAGGCCTTATTTCTATCCCCTTTTCTTTTAAATAACATTTAACCTCTTCAATAGAGACTTCTTTACGATGAAAAATGCCAGCAGCAAGAGCGGCTTCCACCCCTGTTTTGGTAAATACTTCGTAAAAGTGTTCAGGGGAACCTGCTCCACTTGAGGCAATAACCGGGATAGAGATCGCTTCTTTCACCGCTTGAATAAGCTCTATATCAAAGCCGAGATTAGTGCCATCGCGGTCAATACTATTTAGGAGAATTTCTCCAGCGCCAAGTTTTTCGCACACCTTGGCCAGGGTTATGGCGTCAATATCTCGCCCCTCGCGGCCGCCTTTTATGGTACACTGGAACCAGCAATATTTTTCTCCATTTGGACCGGGTATTTCAGTTTCAATTACTGGATGCCTGGTCTTTTCAGGAGAATCTACATAAACCCGGCGTGGATCAATAGAAATAACCACGGCCTGGGCTCCATAAACTTTAGAGATTGTCTCTATTGAGCTCTGGCCAGTAGCCTTTCCTGTGCGCAAATATTCTTCAACAATCAATACCGCATCGCTCCCAATTGAGACTTTATCAGCTCCAGAACGAAAATATTCAGAAGCTACTTCAAGGGCCGAATAAAACCTTCCGTCTCGGTCAGTAAAATCACGGATCCCTCCACCAATGGTAAGGGGAACAAAAACATTTTGGGATGTGAGGCGTAAGACCTCAAGCATGGGGAGGTCTTTTAACGGGAAGTCGCGAAAGCCTGTAATATTGAGAAAAGTTATTTCATCGGCGCCTTCAGTATAGTAACGCCTGGCAAGCTCTACAGGTTTACCAAGATTGCGCACGCGGCCTTTTTCGCGCACGTCATATTGGTCTCCTTTGGTGACCACTAAATCTCCCTCATCGTTGGTGCGTACATCAAGACAGGCCACTATTCTTTTGGCCAGCCTGGTCTTGGATGGAATGAATTTGGGTTTTACCGCAGGCTTTTCAAGCTCTAAAAAATTTTTAAGGATTTTTAAACCTACCTGGCCGCTTTTTTCCGGATGAAATTGGGTGGCTATAATGTTTCCCTTTTCAATGGCACTAACAAACTCATAACCATAATCAGTGGTGCAAAGGACAATATCAGCCTCCTCTGGGACTATATGATAAGAGTGAACGAAATATAATTTTTCTTCACCTGATAACCCCTCAAAAAGCCTTGAAGGCTTCTGGGCTTTAATACCATTCCAGCCAATATGGGGCACAGAAAGATTGGTATCAAATCTTTTTACATATCCTTTAAAAATGCCCAGACCTTTAACTCCTGGCGCTTCCTCAGAGTACTCAAAAAGGGCCTGAAGCCCGAGACATATTCCTAAAAATGGCCTATTTTCTTGAAGATAACGTTTTAATGGCTCGTAAAAATCTTTTTCATGGAGGGTATTTATTAAAGAAGAAAAATTACCCACCCCAGGAAATATGAGTTTTTCAGCGGAAAGGATATCTTCTGGTTTTTCTACGAATTTTACCTTTTTCCCAAGGCTTTCAAGGGCATTAACTACACTTCTAACATTTCCGGCACCATAGTCCAAAAGAGTAAGCATAGCCTCTACCTCCTGGACCTTAAGCTTATACAGTTTGACTACATTTGCCAACAGGCCTTAATCAGGAAAGACTTATATGTGTATGGACTAGCTGACTATCTCGGGGTTTAGGGGTTCAAGATATTCCCCGCCCATACGAACGAGGAGAACCCCGCGTTTATTGGCAAGCTGGATCAGATCCTCAGGGATATTGAAGGCAGCCAGGACAGGAACAATCTTTTTGTTCACATATTCGGGTTCGTATATAGCCAGGTTCTCAAGCTTTGTTTTGAAATCGTCAAAGTGGTCGGCCCTGAGCTGACTCTTAACTTCAGCCACAAACACTACATCTCTTCCATCCTTATCTTCAGCTACCACGATAGCATCATACTGGTTATACATCTGGTCCTTTTTGTATTCCACATTAAGCATTCTCTTCCTGACCCCAAAACCCAGGCTTTTAACCAGGTAAGGAATACCCGGGGCAAAGATATCTTCAGTTATTGTTCCCAAACGATTGGCAAGTTCTCCCCATCTCCTGTTAAGTTCTTTAATAGATTGCCGCATCTCATCTTTGAAAGCACGCATTTCGTCTTTGAAAACCCGCATCTCATCCTTGAAGGCCTTCATTTCATTTTTGAATTCTTTAAATTCACGGCTAAGGCCTTCGTGATATTTTCGTAGTTCAAGGACGGCCATTAAATTATCAGTGGAAATCTGGCGCAAAAGCTCTAGCTCTTTAAGAGTACGGTCAACCTTTTCTTCTTGGTTGGTAAGTTTGGCGACGATTTCGTGAAGCTCCATAGATTCCTCAGAGAGCACTTTGTTGGTGCCCCCGGCAGGATTCGAACCTGCGACACCGAGATTAGGAATCTCGTGCTCTATCCTCCTGAGCTACGGGGGCTTTTACAGAAATTTAACAAGTTCTCAAACTGTATTCAAGCAGTTAAGTTTGCCTGTCCCTATTTTTAAACTTCCAGAGTCATGCCATCATAGGCCGCTACCACTTCCAACCCCAGTTTGCGGCTAAGTTTTGCCGCTACCTGATGGGGCTGGGACTTAAGCATGGTCATACCAAAATGGGTTAGAATGGCCTGCTCTGGCCTGATTTCCTCAAGTATTTCTTCTACGTCACGCACGCAAAGATGCTGCACATTGGGTGAAGTATGAGGCTTAAAGCGGACTACATTTATAATGAGAATCTGGCAGTCTTTATAAGATTCAATTAACCCGGGAAAAAACAAGGTATCCACTATAAACCCCACCTTTTTGCCAGCAAAATCAAAAATTACGCCGTATGTCTCAGCCGTATGATAATGCCGCCTGGAAGTACGAAATTTAATATTTCCGATAGTATAATATTTTTCACCCTCAAGGGTTTTTATGTCCTTTAAATGAGGACGCAGGTATTTTAAAACCACAGCGCTATCACCACTTAAGCACTCCCTAGGGGCAAAAAGGACGCCGCGCTTTTTAAGGCCACCTTCCGTAAGGCCATCTATAAGAATGTTTACATCATTTGAATGGTCAAGATGAGCGTGGGTAAGTATCAAGCCGTGAAGCTTCATCACATCAAGACGAGGCTTAGCTGAAGCCATGCGCACAAGGGTGCCCGGACCTGGGTCAAGCACTAAACGAGTGCCTTCATGTTCAATATAAGTGCCTGCCGAGGAACGAAGCTGCCTGGCTACGACGTAACGAGCTCCAGCTGTACCCAAAATTTTTATGATAGCCATAGCAATTAGGAAAATAAGTTTTCTTTAAAAAAAGTCAAAATAGGGACAGGCAAAAATTTATCTTGCCGAAAAGACCTTTGTGTTCCATGTTTATAGACATGAGTGAAGATTTTGGCGTGCGGTTAAAAAAAGCCCGCACTGAAAAAGACTTAAGGCTCCTTACACAAAAGTTTTTCAAAGAATCCCTGAAAGGGCTTCCTGCAGGCTTTCGTATTGAGGCAAAAGTCCTTTCCGTTAATCCCCCCCGCGTGATAGTAAAAATTCCAGCCCATTCAGAAGGTAATCCCATCCGCATTGCCCAGGTTGACCAATTGATAGAAGAACTTGAAAATTTAGGTTTAGAGGTAATACTTTGCTATCAGGACGACCTGGAGGAGCTTGATGTCCGCAAACTTTAAGTGGGTAACTTTTGACTGCTACGGCACTTTGATTGATTGGGAAACCGGTATTTTAAAAGCTTTAAAGCCTATCCTTTCCCCTTTGGCCCTGGAAGATAAAGAAATTTTGAATTTATACGCCCGCTTTGAAAGCGAGGCAGAAAAAACCTGGAAACCCTATCGTGAAATCTTAAAAGAAGTGGCGCGTAAATTTTTTGAATATTTCTCTCTTAAAGTCAAGCCAGAAAAAGAAGACGTTCTCTGGCGAAGCCTGCCGGGTTGGCCTCCGTTTCCCGAAGTGAAAGAAGCCCTTATTAATCTTAAAAAGGCAGGCTTTAAGCTCGCCATCATTTCAAACGTTGACAACGACCTTCTAGCCAAGAGCATAATCCAAATGGGTGTTTCTTTTGATACCCTGGTAACAGCTGAAGATGCCCGTTGTTACAAACCCGGGAAAGCCATATTTGAACTTGCAGAAAAAAGGCTTAAAGTAAAGCCTGAAGCTATTTTTCATGTGGCCCAGAGCCTTTTTCATGACATAGCCCCGGCTAAAAAAAGAAGCTGGACCACCTGCTGGGTAAAAAGGCCTGATAGGGACACTTTTGGAGCCACTCCTCCAGCCGAAGCCAGGCCGGATTTCATTGTCTCTAACCTGCGGGAAGTGATAACAAAGATTAGCTAGCGCTTTCTGCGGCCTCTTTTACCGCTTGAACAGCCTATCCCCAGAACTTCTCTTTCAAGGCGAAGAATAACTTTCGCCAAAAAGTGGGCTTCTTTAAAATAACTCTTTCCAGAAAGGCGCCTTGGCATATGTTTGCTTCTAATTAAGTGATACTTTATCGGCCATATACCCGTTAAAAGTTGCAAGGTGTTTTCAAAGAGCTCTCTTTTAAAGTCAAATGGATAAAAGACCTTTTTCATCTGTTCCCGTATTAAGCCGCCAGGACGAGTTGTTTTTTTGGGAATTCTTGGGAGGCTTCCTTCTCCCACCAAAAATGGATAAAGAAAAATGGCCAGTTTTTGAGCTTCTGAGAGTTTTTCCTTTTTTGCTTCTTTATCTGCCCAGGCAAGAAGTTTAAAGAAAAATTGTTTTTCTTGAGAAGAAGCCCTTTTCAGATATTTTCCATAAGCAGGGAAAATTTCTTGAAAAAGCCCGCTTTTAAGCATCAAATCCGCCCAAGAGCTCGTCCAGAAGCCAAGGACGTCTTTTAGCCATTCGTCCCTTATACGCATAGGCGGGCAAAGCATTATTTTCTGGTAATGGCGAAGAATCCCTTCCCAGGTGTTTTCTTCAATAATAAAGCCTGTGCGGGCAGCGTGGCGTATAGCCCTTATCATGCGAACCGGATCCCTGATAAAGCGTATGTCAGGGGGGCCAATAACCCTTATTATGCCGGCTCGTAAATCCTTCATACCACCCACGTAGTCAATGATGGTAAAGTCAGCGATGTTATAAAATAAGGCGTTTATAGTTATGTCCCGGCGAAAGGCGTCCTGATAAGGTGTGCCAAACACTTCAAGACCGTTTTCTTCAGCGGTCTCAGGCCCTCTAAAGGTAACTACTTCTATAAATTTACCTCCTGGGAAATAAACGTGCACCAGGCGAAAACGTTTGCCTATGATACGGCTCCAGCGGAAAAGCTTCCTTATCTCTTCAGGACGGGCATCAGTACCCACATCAAAATCTTTGGGTTTAATTCCCAAGAGGAGGTCTCTTACACTTCCTCCTACAAGATAAGAAAGGTAGCCCTTTTTTTTCAGACGATAGAGAACTTTGAGAGCCTCTTTAGAGATATCCTGACGAGAAATGTTATGCTCTCCTCGTGGAACAATAACAGGCTCAGTAAAAGTCTCAGCAAAGAGTTTTCCCTGTTTTAATGTTTTTTCTTCAGCAAGCATTTTATACTCTGGAACGGAAAGCCTTGGGGTCAATTCCATATTTTTTGATTTTATAGTTAAGGATTCTAAGGCTGGTATCAAGGAGTTTGGCCGCTTTACTCTGATTGCCTTTAGTTTCCTTTAAGGCTTCTATTATCAATTCAACTTCTACTTCTTTAACGGCCTGGGCCAGGCTTTTTTTAGCGTGAGTGTGAGAGCTTTCGGCCGTCTGTAAGCTCTGAGGAAGATGATAGCTCCGAATAACTTCCTCATCACAGATAAGTACCGCCCGTTCAATTACGTTTTCAAGTTCACGCACGTTTCCAGGCCAGTGGTACTGAACCAGCAGATCTATAGCCGGAGATGAAAGACGCTTAATCTTTTTATTGTAAAGACGGCTATATTTTTCCAGGAAAAATTCCGCCAGAGGGATAATGTCTGTCTTCCTTTCCCGAAGAGGCGGCAGGTATAACGGAAACACATTCAGACGGTAATACAAATCTTCTCTGAAGAGCCCCTGTTCAACCAGTTCTTCCAGGTTGCGATTGGTAGCCGCAATAATACGCACATCTACTTTTACCGGATGAGTGCCTCCTACCCGGTAAAATTCTTTTTCCTGGATAACATGAAGGAGTTTGGCCTGAAGGGGCAAGGGCAGGTCACCAATTTCATCAAGAAAAATGGTCCCGCCGTTTGCCTTTTCAAAGAGCCCGGTTTTGCGGGCAAGGGCTCCAGTAAAAGCACCTTTTTCATAGCCGAAAAGCTCTGATTCTATGAGATTTTCAGGAAGAGCAGTACAGGAAATAGTTACAAAAGGCCCACTTGCCCGAGGACTATTAAAGTGAATCATTTTGGCGATAAGGGATTTGCCTGTTCCTGATTCTCCACGGATAAGAACCGTAGCTGAACTTGGGGCCACCCGCTCCATCATCTGGAGCACTTCCTGCATGCGTGAGCTTGAACAAACAAAGTTATCAAGGCGATACTTACCTTTTAGCTCTTGCTTAAGTTTCAGGTTCTCTTCAAGGAGCCTTTCTTTCTCTTCCTGGATAGCCTGAATATTGGCTACGGTTTGGGCAATAAGGCCAGCAATGATAGTCAAAAACCGCACGTCTTCTTCAAGAGAGATATCGCTGGTAAAAACTCGGTCAACAGAAAGGGTACCCAAAATTTTGGTGCCGGTTTTGATGGGTACGCAAATGAAAGAAATTTTCTCTTTTTCGGCTTCTTTACGGCTGCGTGTGCGGTTCAAAAATCGCGGGTCTTCAGAAATAGCTGGCACTACAATGGGTTGGCCCGTAGCTACCACCTGGCCGGTTATGCCTTCTCCCAGACGATAGCGGCCTCTTTTTCGCGCCTCTTCCGATAAACCGTGGGCTACTTCTATTTGAATTTCTTTAGTGCGAGGGTTAAAGATGGTTATGGTCCCCCGGCGCATATCAAGCTTTTCCGCCAAAATGGCAAGAATCTCTTGCAGAGACTCCCGCACATTTAGAGAGCTTGAAAGCGTTTTAGCAATTTCGTAAAGGCAGCTAAGCTCTTGTACTTCCCGATTATGCATATTTCCTTCTGCCATAACAATTTTGTAAAATTTTAACAATTATTTTTGAACTTGCGAGACAATTTAGAGCAAAAGACTTTAACAGGTTTCAGGGTATTAGCCAAATTTTAGCCTTCGCCATGTTATGCCGATAAGAGGGACAGGCAAAAATTTTAAAAAAATTTTAAGGCAAAAATTTTAAGGAGGTTTCTATGCCACGTATCCCTCGCTTCTTCATGAAAGACCCAAGAGCGGCTTATCACGTCATCTCCCGCACGGCTCTCCCTGGCCACAACGTCCTTGGCTCTGAAGAAAAAAACCACCTACTACACCTCATCCGCTGGCTCTCTCAGGTCTATTTTGTTGAAGTTTATGGTTTCGCTATTATGGGCAATCACTTCCACCTACTATGCCGTATGCTTCCTGAAGACCAATTCTCCGACGAAGAAGTGAAGCGCCGCATAAAGCTCTATTACGGAGAGAAACGCAAAATCTTCTTTTACGAAGAGCTAATCAAAAAGTGGCGGGCAAGGCTCGGAAATCTTTCTCGCTATGTCCAGGATATAAAGCAGCGCTTCTCTCGCTGGTATAACCGGCGGGTTGACCGCAGAGGCTACTTCTGGGCGGACAGGTTCAAGTCCGTAATCGTGGAGACAGGCGAGTCATTGCTAAACTGCCTGGCTTACATAGAACTAAACCCTGTGCGGGCAGGGATAGTGGAGAAACCAGAAGACTACCGCTGGTGCTCGTTGGGATATAGAGCGCGAAAAGGGACAGGCAAAAATTTCCTTTCGCTCAATCTAGGGCTTACCAATTGGGAAAACAAGACGGAAAAAGAAAAGCTTAAGCTCTTGAGAGAGTTTGTTCACGGAAAAGGCGGGCTTAATGATCCAGAAAAAGGGACAGGCGAAATTTATCGGCAAAGGATTAGATTTTTTACCGAGAGACTGGCCATAGGAAGCAAAAGTTTTGTCAAAGAAACCGCAGCTAAGTTGAAGCAATTTCTTGGGCTTAAACGAGAGAAAAAGCCGAAGATGACTAAAAAATTAGCTGATATGGCTTTTATCTGAGCTAAATTTGTATTTAACATCGGGCACAGATACCAGAAAGAAAAAAGTTTCTCCAAAGAGATAGTAGATAGTTGTTAAACAGTTGCTTTTTTGACAAAAAGTTTTTAAATTTTAGGCATGAAAATCAAAAGGTGTTTGTTAAGATTTTTTCTGATTTTAGCCCTGGCCATAAGTCTTTTTAGTGGCTGGAAAACACTAATCCAGGTAAGTGAAGCCCAAATAAAAGAGACTCAGCCAGTTGTAGAGCAGGAAAAAATTTTAGTCCTTATGAAATATCACGGTGCCTTAGTAGCTCGCAATATAAATGGTAAATGGTACTTTCTAGACTCCCGTGGACGCTGGTTACCTTTAGAAACCAGGCAGGCCTGTAGTTTTTTGGCCCGAAATTTTCATCATCCCAATGGCTCCTGCCTCTAAGATACGCCTTGGCATAATCGGCGGTGCCGGCCGTATGGGCCGCTGGTTTAAACGCCAATTTGAATCTGAGGGATATGAAGTCTTAATCTCAGACCGGGGGTCATCTCTTTCAAATAAAGACCTCGCAAAAGCCTGCCAGGTAGTTTTCGTTTCGGTGCCCATGTCAGTTTTTGAAGGAGTGGTAAAAGAAGTTGGGCCCCTTCTCAGCGAAGAACAGGGCTTGATTGACTTTTGTTCCCTTAAAAAGGAACAAAATGAAATAATGCTCGCCCATACCAAGGCTGAAGTAGTAGCAGCTCATCCTCTTTTTGGCCCTGGTGAAAAATCCCTTGAAGGACAAAAAATAGCCCTCTGGCCTTCACGTGGCCAATTCTGGTTCAAATGGTTCAAAGAATTCCTGGAAATAAAAGGCGCCCACACTATTTTAGTTTCACCTGAAGAACATGACCGCGTAATGGCCATTGTGCAGGTTATTAACCATCTTATACTACTGGCCCTGGGTAAACTTATGGATGACTCTGGAATTGACCTGAAACTTATAAAAGACCTGGCCACCCCCAGCTTTGAACGTCAGCTTGAAATCGTGGCCCGCTTTGCTGATCAGGACCCTCACCTCTACGCCCTTATCCAGTTTGACAATCCTGAAGGGAAGGCCTTGAGACAAAAATATCTTTCCATCTTACAGGATTTAACCCGAATAGCTGACCAGAAAGACCTAAAAGACTTCGTCTCGATCTTTAAAGAAGTCCAGAAATTAAGTCGCAATTTAAAATTAAATTGAGACTTTTGCAAAATCCTAAAATATTAGATTGAGATCGCCACGGACCACTATGTAGTCTCGCGACAGGGATTCCTTCGCCACTTCTTGGCTTGCAATGACAAGCTCATTTCCTCGCTGCGAGGAGTGCGAGGAGGCCGAAAGGACGAACAAAGCAATCTCTGAGATTGCCGGGTTGAAATTGCTTCAGCCTCTAATGAGGCCTCGCATGACTTGACCGTGCCGTCACTACGAGGAGATCCCTGTTCCGCTTGGGCCAGGCGAAGCAGTCTCAGGAAAATCTTTTGTAAAGGTCTCTTAATTTAAACAACGGAAAAGTTTTAGAAGAAGTCCCGTAGCCCGGCTTAAAGCCTTTCAAGCCTGGCGAATTTGAGATGAAGGGTCCTCTCGCCTGCTGAAGCAAATTGAACCACTACTTTATCAATATCTGCCATACGCTTGACTTTACCCTCGCCAAAGACTGGATGCCAGACCAACTCTCCAGGCTTAAAAGATGAACCAACGTCTTCTTCGTCTTCCATAAAAGAATCGTCTTTTTCGTACCAAGGATTAAGCTTATCCTTGACTTCTTCAAGAAAGCGGGAGGGTTTACTAAATATACGGCCTTCTCCAGGGGCATAGTACGTAGCAGGATAAGTAAGATAGAGGTTCTCTTTGGCTCTGGTTACAGCCACGTAAAATAACCTTCTTTCTTCTTCAATAGACTCTTCTTTACCAAGGGCATAACTTGAAGGAAAGCGGCCTTCAGCCAGAGAAATTACGAACACACTATGCCACTCAAGGCCTTTAGCTGAATGAACTGTTGAAAGAACAAGTTTTTCGTCTTCATTTTCAAGGGCTTCCACTTCAGCCACACTGGCTTCTGGTGGTTCCAAGGCAAGGTCTGCTAAAAATTCTTCTACTGTCTCGTATTTGTGAGCTATGGCCAGGAGTTGATCAAGGTCCTTAGCTCGTTTGGGATGGTCATCGTAATAAACTCTTTCAAAAATGGGCTCATAATACTCATAGAGCCGGGCGAGCTTTTCTTCTGGAGAGAGATTTGCTCTAAGCTCCCCAAAAAGCCGGGCAAGTTCATTCAATCCTTTAGCAAAAGAAGGCTTAGAAGGATAGCGATAAAGGGCCTCAAAAGGGTCTTCTTCTACTTTGAGATATTCCATGAGGCGTTTAGAAGTTTTAGGGCCTATGCCTTCAATCAAAAGCAAGACTCGGTTCCAGGCAAGCATATCATAGGGATTTACGAGAAGGCGCAAATGAGCCACGATGTCTTTTATATGGGCGGTTTCAATAAGCTTCATGCCCCCCTGTTTCACAAAAGGAATGTTTCTTTTGGCAAGTTCAAGCTCAAGATCAAAAGAATGATAAGCCGAACGAAAGAGCACGGCTATTTCTGAAAGAGGCACGCCCTCTTCGCGCAGTTCAAGAATACGATCAGCTATAAAACGGCTCTGGTCCGCTTCATCGCGAGCCTTGTAAAGAACAGGTGTAGCTCCACCTTCACGTCTGGTAAAAAGACACTTGGTATATTTTTCCTTGGCATACTCTATCACCGTATTAGCCAGGTCAAGAATAGGCTGACGGGAACGATAATTTTCCTCAAGTTTTATTATTTTTGTGCCAGGAAATAGCCTGGGAAATTCAATTATATTTTTGAAATTAGCCCCTCTAAAGGCATAAATAGACTGGGAATCATCTCCCACCACCATTACATTCCCATGTTCTTCGGCCATAAAACGAACTATCTCTGCCTGGAGAGCATTGGTGTCCTGATACTCATCAACCATAATAAACTCAAAACGCCTACCCATCTCTCGCCTGACTTCTGGAAAACCCTTTAATACCCGATACCAGTTGACCAGAAGATCATCATAATCCATGAGTTGATGTTCCTGTTTATAACGAACATAATGTTCAAATAGCCTGGCGAGATCCTCCAGGTCATCAAGAAAATGGGGATATTCTTCGTTAACTACTTCTTCAAGGGATATCCTTTTATTTACAGCCATGCTGAAAATTGAAGCAATGGTCTCTTTGCGAGGGAAGCGGCGCTTGCGATCTGCCAGGCCAAGGGCGGTGCGCAAAAGGTTAATGGCGTCTTCAGCGTCTCCCCTATCAAGAATGGTAAAATTTCGTGAGTAGCCAATAAGATGGCCATATTGCCTTAACATTAAATGGGCCAAGGAATGGAAGGTTCCTCCAGAAACATTTTCACACTTCTCATCAAGAAGAAGGGCCGCCCGTCGGAGCATTTCCCGGGCGGCTTTACGCGTAAAAGTTAAAAGGAGAATCCGTTCTGGAGGAACCCCTTCTTCAACTAGCCTTGCTACTCGGTAAACAAGGGTGCGAGTTTTACCAGAACCTGCACCGGCAATAACAAGCACCGGGCCTAAAATATTTCTCACTGCCTCAAGCTGGGCAGGGTTTAACTCACTGGCGTAATCAATACGGTATTTCATAAACGAAAACCCCTTAACATGACTTGCTTAAACACCGAGGAAGCGTTCGCGTACGGTGAAGAAAAGATTGGCTACTTCTTCAAGATTTAGCCCGGCTCCTCGGGCTACGTTTTCGGCAAATTCTTTGGTCAAAAAATCTTGAGGAGCGTGGGCATCAGAGTTGACAATAAGAGGAGCATTAAATTTCCGAGCCAGAGCCGCTACATGGCCATTGGCCAGGCAGTGACCCTTTCGGCCAGACAGTTCAAGAAATACCCCTTTTTCAGCGGCCAGACGAACCTCCTCTTCGGATATAAGACCAGGATGAGCCAAAATGTCAGCCCCGGCCTTTATAGCCGCAAGATTTGTTCCCGGTTCAACGGGTTCAACCAGAGTTTCTCCATGAACTACAACTATTTCTGCCCCTAGCATGCGAGCCCGGGCTACCATTTCAGGTATTTGCATGGGCGGAACGTGTGTTATTTCAATGCCTGGGATTAAGCGGGTTTTAGAAACCTGGTTTAAAGCCTTGGCGGCTGAAATAATCCTTGGCAGGATAAAGTCAATGTTAGATTGGTCAGCGTGGTCAGTAATAGCCACCGCTTCATAACCTAGGACCGTTACCCGGCGTAATAGTTCAGCCGGAATCAACTCACCGTCACTGAATATAGAATGGCAATGAAAATCAAACATAGCTACATTTTGTATTTGCTAATAGCACTTGGGTCGAGCTTTTCAAGCAGTTCTTTGAGTTTCTCTTTGTCCTGGTCTTGCCCGGTGGTTTCAGAGGAAGCTTCACTTTTGGCCTCTTCTTCAAGGAGCTTGCTCTTTTCCAAAACAGCCTCGTGAACCCAGATGTCAGCCCCGGTACGCAGGGCAATGGCTACGGCATCACTTGGGCGAGCGTCTATCTTTACCTCCCGACCGTCTATATCAAGGGTGATAAGCGCGTAATAGGTATTGTCCCGCAGGTCACAAACTTCTATGCGCGGAATTTTTATCCCTAAATGGTCTAAAATATTAATGAGCAAATCGTGAGTCATAGGGCGTGAAAACTGAATGTTTTCAAGGCGTGTGGCAATAGCTGTAGCTTCAAGCAAGCCTATCCAGATGGGCAAAGTTCGTTCCCCTTCTTCCTCTTTAAGCAACATAACCGGACTGTTTGATACCGGATCCAGGGCTATGGCCTGGACCTTCATCTTAACTTTCATCTATGCCTCCCGAAGGATATTTACCAGACGGCCACGTAAAGAATGCTGGCCACAACCTTCTATCAAAACATGAACTAGCTTACCTTTCAAATCCCCCTCACCTTCAAGGTTTACCACATGATTTGAGCGAGTTCTCCCCGTCCAGAGAGACAAATTGCCGTGACTTTTGCCTTCCACTAAAACCTCTACTTCCTTGCCAATAAAAGACTCGTTGATTTCACGAGTAATCTTTTCCTGCAGGCGATGCACCTCTGCCAGGCGACGGGCCTTTTCTTCTTCTGGAACTTTATCTTCAAAGCCAGTAGCCCTGGCCAGAGGCCTGTCAGAATACTTAAAAGAAAATATTTCAGCGTAGCGCACCTTTTCAAGAAGGCTTAGGGTCTCTTCAAAATCTTCTTCAGTCTCCCCAGGAAAGCCTACAATTATATCAGTGGTCAAATATATTTCCGGGCAAAGTTGGCGCAACTGCTCCACTTTGGCAAGATATTCTTCACGGGTGTATTTGCGATTCATGCGTTTTAACACCCGGTTAGAACCAGCTTGTACTGGAAGATGAAGGTGTTCACAAACCTGGGGGATATCGGCTATAGCTTCCATGAGTTCACGATCTAAGTCTTTGGGGTGGCTGGTGGTAAACCTGATACGCCAGAGCCCTTCTACCTGAGCCACCTCTCGCAATAACTCCGCAAAAGAAGGGAACCCTTTTTCCTTTCGGCCATACGAATTCACGTTCTGGCCTAATAACATAACCTCGCGAACACCCTGCCTTACCAGACATTCAATCTCAGCAATAATTTCTTCTGGAGGGCGGCTTATCTCACGGCCACGGGTATAAGGGACCACACAATAGGCACAAAAATTGTCACACCCTTGCATGATAGTCACAAAGGCCTTAACCGGCCTTGTGCTGTTTAAAAAGGGGAGCACCAAGGGTTGACGAAAATCGGGTTTGAACTCCGTGTCAACCACCGGGCCTAGCCCGCTTTTTACTTTTTTAAGGGCTTCAGGAAGGCGATAAACCGCCTGAGGCCCTAAAACCATATCCACATGGGGCAGGCGTTTTAAAATCTTTTCGCCTTCCTGCTGGGCCACACACCCGCAAACCCCGATTATTACTTCAGGTCTATTTTTCTTGAGGTGTTTAAGGCGCCCTACCAGGCCATAAACTTTTTCCTCTGCTTTTTTGCGAACAGAGCACGTATTTACAAGGATAAGATCAGCTTCTTTGGGCTCCTGGCAAAGAATATATTCGTCCTTAATGAGCGCATACATGCGCTCGGAATCATATTCATTCATCTGGCAGCCAAAAGTCCTTATAAAAACTCGTTTCATGACATTTATAAGTTTAGCAGACCAGAGAATTTTCGCATCAAGACTGATTTTGATCAGTCTATCTGAGCAAGGCCCTGGAGCTTCCCGACCCAAAAAGACGTAGCTTTGGGATAAATCTTGGCAAACTCCACGTGCAGATAGCCATCTTTCCATTCTTCACGGCGAATTTCAATGCGCACCTGGGCCGTACGAAAATGAGCTAAAAGGGCATCAAGCGCTTCCCTGCGGCGCAAACGCACTCTAAAAACTTCTTCCACTGGCTCACCGCGGGCCACTTTGTCCAGGAGTTCTTTCATCTCTCCAAAAAGCGCCTCGCCTAAAGAGTGGTAAAACTTCTCATCAAAGGGCTGGTTAAGTTCCCAGCGGGTTATAGTCATACGCACCAGACGATGGACTATGTAGCTGGCGTCTAGCTCGCCAATGTAAGGATAAGCCACGCGCAGGTCAGAAACATTTGAAGAAGAGGTAACGTATTTGATAACCCGGCCTTCTTTAAAAGAAGCTGGCTTTAAAACTACTCCTTCACGGCCTTCTTCGTCGTAGCGAAGGATTAATTCTTTAAGGGACTCAAGCTTCTGTGGATTAAAAGGCCCTTTTATTTCCGGGGTCCTGAACTCGTATTCTCGCAAAAGCTCATATTTTCTTTCTGGTGGTAGAAACTTTTGCTTTTCTAGGTCAAACACGTCAAAAACAAAGTAAGCCACGTCTTCTTTTAGGTAAGGTGGCCATTCTGAAACAAAAGGATTCTCAGGGCCAGCCACTTCGCAGCAAACAACAAAATGTGGGTATTTATCAAAAAACTCGGGAAGCCTTGGTAAAAAGTCGGGCCAGCGGTCAGTGGCAAAAGGGCAAACATAACCACGGCGGGTAAAGGCCTTTATCTCGCCAAAAACTCTGGCAAGCCTTACGTTATAGCCTTCTATCTTTTCCTCGGCGTAAAAAGGGCCGGAAATATAGCGAGGAATGCCGGTTTCAAGCACAAAAACCCTGGGAATACTGGGAAAGCCTGGCATAAGAAAACCAGAGCCAATTACTGTGCCTGCAGGGAAACCACGAAACTCTCGCTTGAAGCGAAAAGCTGGTTCCTTTAGTCCCTCAATAAAAAGAACTTTTCCCTGTTCCAGGGCGTTTTCCAGGTCAGAAAGCTTAACCCTGCGGAGAGGACGCAGAGCTTCGTAAATTTCGCGCAAAAGCTCTTTTTGCTTTTTAAGCTCTTCTTCAAACATAGTCTTACCCTAAAAGATGAGTTACTTCACCGGGAGTATCAAGGTCTCCCTTAACTTCAGGTATAAATCCCGGCAGAAAGTGCCTTATCACCCAGAGGTTAGTAAAAAAATGTCTGGTAAGGCGAGAAGAGTCAAAATAAAAGGGCACACCCGTAAGGGCAAGGGGTAAGAGGAGTTGGTCAGAAAGATAAGGGTCAACGGCCTTACCTGTGCGGTAAAAGTCAAAGAAAGCTAAAACCGCCTCTTCAGCTACCTTTTCAGCAGGTTTTCCCTTTTTACCCAGGGCAAAAAAGCCAGCCCTTTTTTCACCTTCCGGATAGGCCAGAAAAACCACTGTTCCGGGGCTTTTAGCTTTTGCTTTCTCTAGCAGGACTATGGGTTCAAAGCCTTGCTTTACAAGAAGCTCTGAGGCCGCCTTGGCCTGGCGCGTGCGAATGTGAGAAGGGAGGTCTTCTGTTACAATGGAAAGGACTTTCACCCTCTTGCGCTGGTAAGGCCCTTTTAGCACCAAGGGCTCTTTAACTGGTTGGTAAGAGTTTATTTTTATCACCACTTCACCGCCACCAGCGGGGTAAAAACCGTAGCGCCTCAGTTCAAAAACAAAAGAAAAGCCAAGAGCCTCAAGCACCGGCCCGTAAACTTCGGCCAGATAATGAAAACACGGAGCATGGGGCACATGAGTGCCGCCTTTCAATAAAAGCTTGGCAGTGCCAGCCATGGCTAGGGCAAGGCCTACCGTCTGAAAAACAAGGGCTGTGGAACCTGCCGTGCCAATATCAAACTGGTAAGAACCAGCCTTTACTTTCCCGGGCTTGAAAGCCAGGTAAAGTGAACCTACCCTTGCCCCTTCAACCTCTGCGCCTGAAATTTTCTGCGCCGCCTTAATACAGGTTAAGTGCTGGGGCCTTAGGCCTGGCTTTGGCCTTCTGGCGCGAATATTCACCAGCTCAAAGGCCTTTCCTGTAAGTAGCGAAAGCGTAAGAGAAGTGCGAAGTATTTGCCCTCCGCCTTCTCCGTAAGAGCCGTCTATACGAATCATAGAGAGTGACATGCCACTAGGTGCCCTTTAGAGATTTCTCTGAGCCCGGGAACTTCCTTTTCACAAGAAGATAAGGCCTTTTCACAGCGAGGGAAGAAGGGACAGCCAGAAAATTCAAGGGTAGGGTCAGGAGGCTCGCCTTTCACCTTGGGTAGTTTGCGTTTGTAAGGGTCTGGCTCGGGCACGGATTCAAGAAGCATCTTGGTGTAGGGATGATGGGGTCTCGCCATAAAAGATTCTGCCGGCGAAATTTCCACCACCCGGCCAAGGTACATCACCGCCACCCGGTTACTTAAAAAGAGCACCAAGGGCAAATCGTGAGAAATAAACACATAAGTCAATTTGCTTTTTTCTTTGAATTCTCTAAGCAATTCAAGTATCTGAGCCTGCACCGAAACATCAAGCGCTGAAGTGGGCTCGTCAAGCACGAGCACCCTGGGAGACAGAATAAGGGCCCGGGCTATGGCTATGCGCTGGCGCTGCCCCCCGCTAAATTGATGTGGGTATCGCTCCATGTCTTCTTCTCTTAGGCCTACTTTGGTTAACATTGCACCTACTCTGGCCCGCAAGTCTTTTTTAGGTACAAGCTGATGGATAATTAAAGGTTCAGCTAAAAGGTCGTAGATTTTTTTGCGGGGATTAAGAGAAGCGTAAGGGTCCTGAAAGACGATTTGAATCTTACGGCGAAGTTTGCGGCGCTCTTTCTCAGAAAGGGCTGAAAAATTTATTCCCTCAAGGAGGACTTCTCCTTCTTCAGGAGTTTCAAGACCAAGGGCCAGGCGAGCCAGCGTGCTTTTTCCACAACCTGACTCCCCCAGAATGCCCAGAACTTCGTTTTCGTGAACAGCAAGGTCAATGTTACGCAGGGCATAAAAGGGCTTTTTAGGGGCTAAAAAGCCACGACGTAAATAATAAACTTTGGATACCTTACGAAACTCAAGCATCACTGACATAAAAACACCTCACCCAGTGCCTGGGAAAAACTTCCTGCCAGGGAGGTTCTTTTTCAAAGCACTTCTTCTGGGCTGAGGGACACCGGTCAGAAAACTTGCATCCCGCAGGCCTTGCTCCTGGTGGTGGCACCTGCCCGGGAAGTGGTTTTAAGCTTTTCTTTTCAGGGCGTGGCAAAACCTCAAGAAGGGCCCGGGTGTAAGGGTGAAGAGGCTTTGAGAATAGTTCTTCACAGGGAGCCTTTTCCACCAGACGGCCGGCGTACATCACCGCTACCAAATCAGCCAGAGTGGCCACCACGCCCAGGTCATGCGAAATGAGAAGCACCGAAAGATTATGCTTCTCTTTCAAAGAAGCAAGGAGGGCAAGTATCTGGGCCTGAATGGTAACATCAAGGGCAGTGGTAGGCTCGTCGGCAATAAGTACTTTGGGATTTCCAGCCAGGGCCATGGCTATCATCACCCGCTGGCGCATCCCTCCTGAAAGCTCGTGGGGATACGCCTTAAGCCTTGCTTTGGGGGCTGGAAGGCCCACCTCAGCAAGGAGCCTTTCGGCTTCAGCCAGGGCCTTCTGTCGGCCAAGACCCCGATGGAGCTCAAGAACTTCGGCAATTTGCGTGCCCACGGTGAAAACTGGGTTAAGGCTTACCATAGGGTCCTGAAAAATCATGGCAATCTTTCCGCCACGCACACGGCGCATCTCTTCAGGAGAAAGTTCAAGGAGATTTTTATTCTCAAAATGAATTTGCCCGCCGGTTATCTCAAGGCCTGTAGGTAAAAGGCGCATAATAGCAAGCCCGGTTAGGCTTTTGCCGCAACCCGATTCCCCCACCAGGGCCAGGGTCTTTCCCGCTGGTAGGAAAAAAGAGACTTCTTCCACCACCGGTATCCTTGACTTGCTATAAAAAATGTTTAAGGCACTCACCTCAAGAATATTCATCTTGACACAAACATAACTGTCCCCATTTTTTCAGGCAACAAAATAAAGGAGGCAGAATATGTTTCCTATCCAGGACGATGCCCCTAGACGCGGGGTGCCGCTTGCTACTTATTTTTTGATAGCGGTAAATGTAGCGGTTTTTCTGGTGGAAGTGGCGCTACCCAAAGAGCTCCTACAGCAACTGGTTTTTTATCTGGGGGTGGTGCCAGCCCGTTACACTGGTGGTCTGGAAGACGTAGGTCCAGGTCTCAAGTATCTAGCCCTTTTCACCTCACTTTTTCTCCACGGAAGCTGGATTCACCTGTTTGGCAATATGTGGACGCTCTGGATTTTCGGTGACAACGTGGAAGACCGTATGGGCAGCCTCAGGTTTCTAGTTTTTTATATATTGTGCGGCCTGGCGGCTTCTTTTACCCATATTTACTTTCATCCTGGCTCCACCGTGCCCACCATTGGGGCTTCAGGGGCTATCTCAGGTGTGCTTGGGGCTTATTACGCTTTATTCCCTCTGGCCAGAGTTATCGTAATGATACCTATCTTCATTTTCCCGTTCTTCTTTGAGCTGCCAGCGGTCTTTTACCTGGCTTGGTGGTTTTTCCTCCAGGTCTTCTCAGGGACCCTTTCAGTGGTGCACGGAGAGATTGTAGGAGGGGTGGCCTGGTGGGCCCATGCCGGAGGATTTGTAGCCGGGCTACTGCTTCACCGGTTGTTCTGCCAGCGGAAGTGCCATTACTTTGCTGATGAATACAAACCCTGGGGTGTTTTAGCCCTTTATCAACAAAAAACTAATCGTTAGGAGGTGTAAGATGACAGGTTTTGACATTTTCTGGATTTTTTTCATTTTGATGACGCTTCAACCTTTGATGCGGCAGCGCTTTTTAGAGGCTGCTCGCCAGCGCATGATTGAAAAGATTGAAAAGCAGAGGAATTCCCGGGTAATTCTTTTGGTTCACCGTCAGGAGACCATGAGCTTTTTTGGTTTTCCGGTAATGCGCTACATAGACATTAACGATTCTGAGCAGGTAATTCGGGCTATTCACATGACAGACCCGGATGTCCCCATTGATCTGATTCTTCACACGCCGGGTGGCTTAGTGCTGGCATCTTTGCAAATAGCCAAGGCTCTAAAACGTCATAAGGCCAAGACCACCGTGTTTGTACCACATTACGCCATGAGTGGCGGTACTTTGATAGCCCTTGCCGCTGACGAAATCGTCATGGACGAACATGCAGTGTTGGGTCCGGTTGACCCGCAACTTGGGCAGTATCCGGCAGCGTCTATCGTTAAGGTAAAAAAGGAAAAACCTGTGGACAAAATTGATGACCAGACTTTGATTCTGGCGGATGTTTCGGAAAAGGCCTTAAAACAGATGAAAGAACAGCTGAAAGAACTGCTTTCAGATAAATATCCTCCAGAAAAGGTAGAAGAACTGGCAGAAATTATGTCTCAAGGTCGCTGGACCCATGATTATCCTATAACTTATGAGGAAGCCAAAAAACTTGGGCTTCCTGTGCGTACGGATATGCCTTCTGAAATTTACCAGCTTATGAACCTGTTTCCGCAGCCAGTTAGGTATCAACCCTCGGTAATGTTTGATCCTACTCCTAAAAAGGCAGGTGGAAACAAGATAGAATCCCTTTTAAAGGGTGCTTAAATAATCAAAGGGCGGGATATCCCGCCCTAAAAATTTATTCTTTAATAAGCTTTCTCAAAACTTCTTCAGCTACTTTTTTACCGCCCAGACCAAAAGCCAGGGCAAAGGCTACTCCAGCACTAATACATAGAGAAAAGACGACAATTTCTACAATTCTTGGCGAAAGGCCAAGGTATGGCAGGGCAATAAAAACCGCCGCAATCTTAAGGGGACAGGCCAGGGAGCCTCACCACGCCACGCTTCTCATGCCTTCGTTGTGCCTCACAGGGGCATGGGGGTTAAAAAGTTAGGATTTCCTCCCGGTTATATTCCAGGGGGAGTTCTAGGAGGAGCTTCTCTAGCATTTTTTGATTTACCTTTAGGGCTATTTCAGCAAATATACCGGAAGTATCTTTCTTCATCAGGAATTTTCCAAGATATAAGAAGATTCTAACATGATGTTTAACCTGCAAACATAATTCCATCGCAGGATGATGTAAAGTTCCTGAACTTTCGCATGCAATAATATTCCCTTTGTTGTCCCTCTATTGTTACTGTGAGAAAGGCCGACGACGCAGTCTAAAGGACAGATACTTTTAATATTGAAGATAAATCGAGGCCAAAAAACAAAAAGCCCCGCTTGGGCGGGGCTTTTTAAGTTATCAAGGTGAAACTCACCTTATTTTAGCAGCTTCAGCCGCTCCCACAGTTGCGCATATCACAAGCTGCAAAATCCATGGCAGTGGCTTCGCGTACTTCGTCTATCTTGATTTTCATAATAACGTTATGTCCAGCTGCAGGGTGGTTAAAATCAGCCACTACTTTGCCGTCTTTCTTGGCCAGAACCAAAAACATTAACTGACGGCCGGTGGGAGTAACTTCCTGATAATACTCGCCTTCTTTTACCTGGTCTGGATTTTTGAGCTGGTCAAGGGAAATCTCCTGAACAAGATTTTTATCATAAGGCCCGTAAGCCTGCTCAGGCGGGATAGTAACGGTAATTTCTTCGCCCTCTTTAGCACCAACAATGGCCTGCTCAATAATAGGCATAAGAGGATCACGGCCAAGCAGGAAGCTAACCCTCATAGGCCTGGCAAACCAAGCCGGTGTTTCTTTGCCTTCAATTTCGAGCTGATAGCTCAAAGTAATTACTTTGTTAGGGGCAACAGTTTTGTCTTCCATATTTTCCTCCAGGATGCAAATTGTAATCTTTAATTCTAGCAAAAAACTAAACTATCGTCAAAATTTTTGTTAAATTTTTCTGAAAAATTGTGAACTTATTTTTCAGAAATCAAACCTCCCACTTTAGGAATAAGGAGAAAAGCTGGCAAAGCTGCCCAAAAAGTGTAAAAGAAAAACGTGGCGTAGCCAAAGTGTTCAGCGCCAAAGCCGCTCAAAGCACCAGCTACCGAACGACTGAAACTAAAAAGAGTAGATAAAAGAGCGTACTGGCTGGCGCTCATATCCCGACGGCAGAGACCCATCAAAAAGGCAAGAAAAGCAGCCGTGCCCAGGCCTCCGGTAAAGCTTTCAATTATAGAGGCAGCATAAACTTCTACTTTACCCTTACCTGGCAAAGCGGCATAGGCGTATCCCAGATTAGAAAGAGCTTGTAAGGCCGCAAAAAGCCAGAGGGCACGCCTAATTCCCAGAGACTTAATCCAGAAGCCACCAATAAAAGAACCAGAAATACTAAAAACTGTCCCCAAAGTGCCTGAAATAAGACCAATTTCAGCGCGTGAAAAACCCCTATCCACCCAAAAGGGGTATATCATGGCCCCCATCATGGCGTCACCTACCTTGAAAAGTAAAACAAAGGGAATTAGCCAAAGAGCTCCTGAACGACTTAAAAGTTCACGCAAAGGGTTAAAATATGCTTCTCTGATACTCTTGGTGTCCCTCTGCGGGCTTGCGCTATGAAAATCCTTGGTTCCGAGAATTAATAAGGCCAAAAATAAAAAACACAGGACTAAAAGAACAAAAGAAAGTTTAAACCCTAAAAAATCACTCAATGCTACCAGGGCTCCACCAGAAAAAATTAAAGCCACCCGATAAGAAGCCACCCTCACCCCATTGACTGGCCCCATCTCTTTAGGGGAAACCATTTCAATAGTATATCCATCAATAGCTATATCCAGAGTGGCAGAGAAAAAGCAGGCTAAAAACACCAAAGCTAGATAAAAGGGGCTGTTAAGCGGTAAAAAAGTAAGGCCTAGCACGGAAACCATGAGCCCTAAAAGGGCTATTATCATCCAGTAGTATTTACGCCCCCAAATATCCACCAAAGGCGCCCAAAGGGGCTTAGCCGTCCAGGCCAGGCCTGCCAGAGAAAGAAGGCCTATTTTAACCAAATCTAGCCCTTCGGTACGCAAGAAAACGGGAAGACTTACGTAAATGAAACCAAAAGGCAACCCTTCGGCAAAATACAGCAAAGCTATTAAAAGTAATTTTCGCCTACTTGGGGATAAGGCTTCCTTGTGATATTTTTTAATCATGGCTAACACCTTTTTGGCTGCAAAATGGATAGAAGAAGCCCTTAATCGCTATCATAATCGTCCGCCTAGAGCCACTATTATGGGTAAACGCATTATCTTTTCTAACTTCCATTATCTTGCAGCTCTCCTTCATATTTACACTGGAACCTTTAAATTAACGCAAATTGCCGAGATTGCCTGTCTTCCTCAAGAAGAGCTGGACTTCCACCGGGAACAGTTAGATTTTATGACTCTGGTAGATTATCTCAAAACAAAATTTTCAGAATGGTTCCGTGAAACGCTGATGATGAGGGATTTTACCCTTAAAGAATACGCAGATATTGCCTGGGAATATACCAAGCTAGATGAAATGGTCCAGTCGCAGATCAAAATCCCCCTTCTTGAACGCTTAAAACACCTTTATCAGGCCTGCGAGTCCTGCCAACAAGCAGGGAAACCCATGGATACGTATGACCTCAATGTCTTTCGTCGGCTCATATCTTTTTTTGTGTTAAGTGAAACCATAAGACCTACCCTTAGCAGCAAGCTGATTAAAGATAAGGCTCTTCCTATAGCGGAAAAAACTCTCGATATGGAGCCTTTTAAAGACTGGCAAAAAGATCTCCATGATGAAGAAAAGATTTCTTCTCTTATTGACGAAATAAAAATGAGAACAAGGCCTTTTCTCGGGAGTGATTAATGGCCAAGAAAAATAAGTATCAACCCCCAAAATTAAGCGAGGAAGAAAAAAAGCGCCTTAAAGAAATATTAAAACGGCTTAAGGATGCTTATCCCGAAGCTAAAATAGCCTTAAAATTCAGCAATCCACTGGAACTTTTAATAGCCACTATACTTTCTGCCCAGTGCACTGACGAAAGGGTAAACCAGGTCACCGCTGAACTCTTTAAGAAATATCGCTCTGCTAAAGATTATGCCGAGGCCCCGTTAGAAGAACTGGCTGAAGATATAAGGCCTACGGGCTTTTACCAGCAAAAAGCCAAATACATTAAAGAGTGCGCCCGCTTAATTATTGAAAACTTTGGCGGAGAAGTTCCGCGTACCATGGAAGATATGCTCAAGCTTCCTGGAGTGGCCAGGAAAACAGCTAATATTGTGTTATCCAATGCATACGGTGTAGTAGAAGGAATTCCTGTTGACACCCATGTTAGGCGTTTGGCCCAAAGGCTCGGGTTCAGCAAAGAAAAGAACCCTGACAAAATAGAACAGGACCTCATGGCCTTAATCCCCAGGGAGGAATGGGGTCAGATTGCTTACGTCTTCCAGGCCCATGGCCGCAAAATATGTAAAGCCAAAAAACCTCTTTGTAACCGGTGCGTAGTAAAAGATTTGTGCCCCAGCAGGCAAGACTTAACTCAATAATAATTAATGACCAAGCTTGAGTACCTTAAACAAGGAGTTGCTGTTAAGGGGCCCTACCAAGCCAGGATGTAGAAATATTCTATTTCGTTCATAATAATTCATCCTTGCACTGCAAGGTAACTCTAATGAGACCCTTGCAAAATATTTTACTGAGACTGCTTCGTCGGCCTTTCGGCCTCCTCGCAGTGACAATGGATTGTCATTGCGAGCCACAAAATGGCGAAGCAATCTCTTTCCTTAAATTGTAAAAAAACTAATGTTTTAGAGTTCTCTCTAAAGAGAGAGGCTCTTAAATTCTGCCACATAACAAGATTTAGTTACTAAGCTTGAAGTTATAATCAGAGGAATGATTGATTTTGGCGCGCCCGGGAGGACTCGAACCTCCAGCCTCTGGATTCGTAGTCCAACGCTCTATCCGGTTGAGCTACGGGCGCGCACGAAAACTAAATTAACCCTTTTCCCAGAATTTGACAAGGGTTCACGGAGGGATTTTAATTCTCCCATGGACTTAAAAAACCGTTTCAAAGAACTCATTTTTACCCTGGCGTCAATTCCCAGCCCAAGTGGTGAGGAGCGGGCTATTCTTGAGTATCTCTGGGGAAGGCTTTCACAGCTAAATATTCCTTTACGCAAACAAGAAGTGCCTGACCGTTTCTGGAACATCATTGTTAACGAATCTCCAGAAAACAAGTTACTTATTACCACTCACGTGGACACTGTACCCCCCTGGCTTGGGATTTTTCCTCCTCGCATGGGAGAAGATCACCTGGAAGGCTTGGGCGTATGTGATGACAAGGCTGGCGTGGCCATAATGCTTATGCTTCTTGAAGAAAGGCTCAAACAGGGGAAACCTATTCCTGCTACCTTTGCCTTTGTGGTGGACGAAGAAAGAGAAGGCCAGGGTTCAGCCATCCTTGCCAGAGAGGCCAACCTTCCGCCCTATGCCGTAGTGCTAGAGCCTACAGATTTAAAAATAGCCATTGCTGAGGGTGGTTCTGTAGAGTTTGAAATACGAGTCAAAGGAAAAGCTGTTCACGGTAGCTGTATCCCCCACGGTGAAAACGCCATTGAACGAGCCATAGACCTTATAGGCAAACTAAAAAGGCTTTCTTTTCTTTACACCGAACACCCCTTGGTGGGGCCGGGCGGCTTTAACGTGGAAAGATTTACCGGCGGAGATGGAGAACTCAGGGTGCCTGACCAGTGTATCGTGGAGATAGACTTTCGCGTCCTACCAGGCCAGGAAACACAGGATGTTATCAATGAAATTAAGCAAATTTTAGATGAAATTCCGAATGTCCATTATGTAGTAAAAGATATTTCTGAACCCTTTGCTATTCCTACGGAATCACCCATTGTGGAAAAGATGTGTGAGGCCTATCGCCATGCTTTAAAAGAAGAGCCAGAACTTTCTGGCATGCCAAGCTGGACTGATGCCGCCCACCTATATGCCGCAGGGGTTGAACCGGTTGTTTTTGGTCCAGGGGATCTTTCTCGCTGTCATACCCCTGAAGAAATCATAGAATTGGTAGATGTAGTTGAGGCCTTTTTGGTGCTTGATTCTTTGCTTGATATCTGGTCATAAGCTTTGTCTTCAAGCTCTTTCTCCATACGAAGCCAGGCACCCTGGCGGTCCGTCACCTTAAAACCCAGTTTTTCATAAAAACGGCGGGCGTCTTCATTTTTTTCTCCCACCCAGAGAGCCACTCGCTTAAAACCTCGTTTTTTTAAAAACTCCAGGGCTTTTTGCATCAAAAGTTTACCTAAACCCTGCCCCTGGTAAACCGGGTCAACTACCAGTTCATGTATCTCCGGAACTACCTTGCCGTGAAAGCGGCAGTCAGGTTGGACTACAATGAAGCCAGCTGGTTTCCCATTAACAAAGGCTACCCAAAAGCCTCCATCAGCATGCTTCATAAGCCATTTTAGATATCGCTTTACCCGCGATGGGTCCCTGTAAGCGTAAATATAGTCCTCCCGGTAAGCCTCAAGATAAATGCGCTTTAAGTCTTCGGCTAAAGGTTTTAAGTCTTTTATTGAGATTATTTCAATTTTTTCCATTTTTCCTGATTATTAGCCTCTAAAAAATTTATGATATAAGTTTTTAATAACAAAAGTCATGCGAGCCGTCATAATCCCACAATGCGCCTCGCGAAAGAGATTGCTTCGCTTCGCTCGCAATGACAAAGAGGATTCGCAATGACAAAGAGGGCTCGCAATAATAGAGTGGGGCACTACAATGATAGTTTGCCATGGCCAATCAACATAGTCATCTGTTTTGCGCTCCCAGCAATATAAGGAGGCTTTTATGTCTTCCATTAAATACGTTGTCCTTTCTGACTTACATCTGGGTGAAGAAGATAGCCTTTTGACTAACCTTAAACCAGGGGTAGCGGAAGAAGGCCCCCTTCAACCTTCCCCGGTGCTTAAAAAGCTTGGCCAGGGACTTGAAGAACTTTTAAGGAATAACTCTGCCAAGCCAGAATTAGTCATAATAGGCGACGGCCTGGAAATGGCGCTGGCCGGGGTGCACCAGGCTGCCATGGCCTTTGAAAGGCTTATTGAAGAGTTTTTCATTAAACGCCATTTATTTTCTGGCATAGTTTATGTTCCCGGAAACCACGACCATCACTTATGGGAAACTGCCCGCGAGATACAATATAGTAATTTTGTTGAAAGAAAAAAGTCTCCCGGGGATTTTTTACCAGAACCCTGGCATATCTCCACAGTTTTTCCCGAAAAGGATTATCACTTTGTACCTTCTCCCTTTTTGCAAAAGTTAGTTAACCGCTACCCAGCCCTTCAAGAAGTCAAAGTAAAAATACTTTATCCGGTATTTGGCCTTATTAGCAACGAGGAAAAAAGAATAGTCTGCTTACACCACGGCCACCTGCTTGAATCTATCTACCGCCTTATGAGCAAACTCAAGGTCGCCCTTTTCCCTGAAGAAAAAGAACCTGAAACTTTGAATGAAATAGAAAAAGAAAACTTCGCCTGGATTGATTTTTTCTGGTCCACCATGGGGCGTTCTGGCAAAGTGGGCACCAAAATAGAAAGGATTTATGAAATGCTTTTGGTTCCAGCTACTTTTAAAGACCTTATTGCCAATTTGGCCAGAGCCCTAGCCGAAAAATTTGACCTGCCTTTTATTCCCGAAAGATGGGAAGACGATCTTATTGAAAAAGCTGTGGCGAAATTTTTAAGAGAAAACTTTTTACCAGAACGTCAAATGGAAAAAACAATCCTCGCTGGAAAAACTGAAAAAGAATTACGCTGGTTCATAGAAGGCCCTATTTTGCATGAGATCAAAAAAGCCCTGCCCGTTGATGAAGAAGAGCTTTCTACTTATCAATTTCAATTCGTTTTTGGCCATACCCACAAACCCTTTGCCAGACTTGATAAATTTAAGCCCTTTAAACCCTGGACTAAAGTTTTTAACACCGGAGGCTGGGTTATTGATCGCCTGGAACTTATCCACACTTATGGGGCCAAATTAATACTGATATCAGACGATTTAGAAGTAATACCCCTTGAACTTTTTCGTCAGGGACGCCTTGAACCGCCCCAAGTTTCATACGTAAAAAGCCCTGATGAACCGCTTCCTCCTATAGTTGCTGGGTTACAAGAAAAACTTAAAAGCCCGGTATGGCAGGAGTTCGTAGAGGTTGTTCAGAGTGCCGCCCAGGTAAGGGTTGGGCACTTAAGAAGGCGCTTATTTGGCCTTTAATTCTTCTACGATTTCTTTTAGCAATTCCTTAGGCGGCTCTTCGTAAAAAACAGGTATTCCCAGTTTTTTTAGTAAAACAAAAATTAGTTTCCCTTTCCAGACTTTCTTATCCGCTCGCAGGAAAGAAAGAATTTCTTCTGTCTCAAGCTCCTGGGGTATGCGGGTGGGTAGGCCTAAGGCCTCAAGGAGTTTGACAAGCCTTGGGCTTATTTTTTCTTCCGCCACACCAAGCTTTTCTGAAAGAAGGGCTGCCGCCACCATACCAATGCTTACGCAAAGACCGTGGAGTATCTGGTAATTCGCCGCCGCTTCAATGGCGTGGCCAAGGGTATGACCAAAGTTTAAGATACGCCTTAAGCCTCCTTCTTTTTCATCACGTGAGACCACTTCTGCCTTAATGCGGCAACTTTCATAAATAATGTGCTCAAGGCTTTCGGCGTCATAATTAAGTAACTTCTGGCTATTTTGTTCCAGGAATTCAAAAAGCTCAGGGCTTGAGATACAGCCGTATTTAGCCACTTCGGCCAGGCCGTTTTTAAGGTGTTCAAAGGGAAGGGTGCTAAGCACACCGTAGTCAATGTAAACTCGCCACGGCTGGTAGAAAGTGCCAAGGAGATTTTTCCCTTCAGGGAGATCCACGCCGGTTTTTCCGCCCACAGAGCTATCCACCTGGGCCAGAAGACTTGTTGGGATTTGCACATAAGGCACTCCGCGTAGATAGATAGAAGCAAGAAAGCCGGCCAGGTCTCCAGTGACTCCTCCACCAAGGGCAATAACCGCACATTTGCGGTCAAAGCCTGCTCTTATCATCTCGCGGGCCAGGCTAACCACGGTGTCCATATTTTTTGAGGCTTCTCCTGCCGGAAAGATAAAAAGCTCAGCTGAAAGCCCGGCCTCTTTTAGGAGGCAAAGGAGATCTTCCCCTAAGAGTTCTGCTACCTGGCTGTCAGAGATAAGGGCATAACGGTAGCCAAGATTAAGTTTTTTCAAATCTTCAGGAACTTCGGTTAAAAGGCCACCTTCAATTAATATTTTGTAGGGCTTACCTGTTTTTACCTCTAAGATTTTCATAACTTTTTCTTAAACTAAAATCAGAGAACTTTCAAATTTTGCCTGTCCCTGTTTTTGTGGTAATTCAAGTTTTATGAAACAGGTAAGAACGGAAGAAATAGTTGCTAAAGTGGCTCAAGCAGTTGAAGAAGCCTGTAAGATTTTACCTAACAGGGTTTGGGAAGTTTTTCAAAAAGCCCAAAAGGAAGAACCTTCTCCCCTCGGGAAAAAAGTTTTTGATATCCTGCTTGAAAATGCCCGCCTGGCCCAGGAAGAAAATTTACCAATATGCCAGGATACCGGCATAGCTGTAATATTTGTAGAACTCGGCGAAGAAGTAAAAGTAAAGGGGCTATATGAAGCTATAAACCAGGGAGTAGCCAAAGGTTATGAAAAGGGGCTTTTGCGTAAATCTGTGGCTGACCCTATAACACGCCAGAATACCGGCACCAATACGCCAGCGGTTATTCATCTTGAGATAGTTCCTGGAGATAAACTCAAAATAACAGTTTTTCCCAAGGGCTGTGGCAGTGAAAATATGAGCGCTCTAAAGATGCTTCCCCCCTCGGCCGGGCTTCTGGGAGTGAAAGAATTCGTAAAAGAGGTGGTCAAAAACGCCGGGCCTAACCCCTGCCCTCCAATTACGGTGGGGGTAGGCCTTGGTGGCACCTTTGAAAAAGCAGCTTATCTCGCTAAAAAGGCCCTTACAAGGCCCTTAGGTGAGCCTCATCCTGAGAAAAAAATAGCCGAACTAGAAAAAGAGCTTTTGGCAGAAATCAACACTCTAGGAATAGGTCCCCTTGGTTTTGGCGGCAAGATCACCGCCCTTGCTGTACACGTTGAAACCTTTCCAACTCACATTGCCAGTCTTCCCGTGGCTGTAAACATTCAGTGTCATGCCGCCAGGATTAAAAAACTGGAATTCTAGGAGTAAAAAATGCTTAAGATAGAGATTCCAAGAACAGGACTATTGGAAATCAAACACTTAGTTCTAGATTTCAACGGCACTCTCTCTGTTGACGGACGTATTAAAACAGGAGTTAAAGAAAAGTTATTTGAACTGGGCAAAAATCTTGAAGTCCATGTAATTACGGCGGATACCTTTGGGAAAGCCAGAAAAGCGCTTATAGATGTAAATTGCCAGCTCCATATTTTACCTCCTGATGAACCCCATGATGAATTAAAGTTAAAATACGTGGAAGAACTGCGAGCCACTAATGTCTGTGCTATAGGAAATGGCAGCAATGATGCCTTAATGCTGGCTGAAGCCAGGCTGGGCATAGCCGTATTGATGGAAGAAGGCCTATCCAAAGAGGCCTTTCTTGCCGCCGACATTTTAGTCAAGGATATAAACGATGCGCTGGAGCTATTATTAAATCCTTTGAGGCTTAAAGCTACTTTGCGCCGCTAAATGGAACAAAACTTACTTCTTTATTTATCAGCCATTATCGCTTTAGGTATTTTGTGTCAGTGGTTAGCCTGGCTGCTTAAGCTTCCCTCTATCTTACTTTTTTTGGTAGCCGGTCTATTTTTGGGCCCATTCACGGGCTTTTTAAATCCTGACGCCCTTTTAGGGAATTTTTTAGCTCCAATAGTTTCAGCCTCTATTGCCATAATTTTGTTTGAAGGAAGCCTGCGTCTAAAAGTAAAGGACATAAAAGCCAAGGCCTCAGTGGTAATTAATCTCGTTTCTATAGGGGCAGTAATTACCTGGGTGCTTACCAGTCTTTTAGTCTATTTACTTCTGGGCCTACCATTAGACCTGGCCTTTTTAGTAGGGGCTATTCTTATCGTAAGTGGCCCTACCGTGGTAGCCCCTCTTCTTTGTCATACCCGCCCTAAAAAACCTTTAGGCCCTATCCTTAAATGGGAAAGCATTTTAATAGACCCATTAGGTGCAATTGCAGCGGTACTGGTCTTTGAGGCTATTATGCATCAGGCCTCAGGTTTATCTCTTTTTATTCCTCTAATCAAAATAGTTATAGTGGGCTTAACTGTGGGCTTTATTTTGGTGAAATTGCTCCAATTTTTTGTTAAGCGCTATTTTTTGCCAGAGTCTTTAGAAGTTCCCTTCTTTTTAATGATTTTAATGGTGGGTTTTACCTTTTCAAATTTTTTACAGCCAGAATCCGGGCTCTTAACCGCCACGGTAATGGGAATACTTTTAGCTAACCAGAATGTTATTTCCATAACCCACGTAGCCCAATTCAAAGAAAACTTAGCTATACCTTTATTAGCCAATCTTTTCATCATTCTGGTGGCCCGTCTCAAACCGGAATTTTTAAATCAATATGGATGGAAAGAACTTTTATTTCTTCTGGCTATAATTTTTCTGGTTAGACCCATTGCGGTATTTTGTTCCACTATAAAATCAGGCCTTTCTCTAAGGGAAAAACTGTTTTTATCAGCAGTCTCTCCACGAGGAATAATCGCTGCGGCTGTTTCCTCTCTTTTTGCTATTCACTTGAGTGAATATGGCTTCCCCCAGGCGGATAAATTAGTAAGCCTTGTTTTTTTAGTAATAATGGGAACGGTAGTGATAAACAGCTTCTTTTTAAAACCTTTAGCCAACTTTTTAAAAGTTTCTCAGCCAGACCCTCAAGGAGTGCTCTTTGTGGGAGCCCATGACTGGGCAAGGGAAATGGCCCGCAAAATTCATGAAGAAGGATTTGAAGTTTTATTGGTAGATACTAACTGGTTTCACATAAAGTTAGCCGAACAGGAAGGCCTCCCTCATTTCTACGCCAGCGTTTTTTCAGATTGCGTGCTGGAAGAAATAGAATTTGAGGGCATAGGAAAGCTTTTCGCCTTAACTGGCAATGATGAAGTAAACTCTTTGGCCGTAGTTCATTTTGCCGAAGTCTTCGGCTATAAAGAGGTCTATCAGCTTCCCCCACTTCAAAAGAATATTGGCTGCTTACGGATAAGTGCTCCTAAAAGAGGACGAATCCTTTTTGGTGAAGAAATAGACTACCAGTTTTTTGAATACCGTTATAGAAAAGGCTATGTAATACGCAAGATAAAAATTACCGAAAAATATTCCATGGAAGACGCTTTTGCCTGTTTTAGTGGCGATTTTATCCCTCTATTTTTAATAACCGAAGACCGCAAGAAAATAAAAGTCTATACCACCGATTATCGTCCTAACCCCAGCCCTGGAGATCTTTTAGTAGCCCTAACTCCTCCCAAATAAAATTGCTTTGAAGCCTTGCTCTTAAAAAACTTGTACTTATTTTTTAATTAGACTTTTCTAAAAAGTGCTATTGACATAAGCTTAAAATAATTCTAAAAAAATAAAAAAACTAAAAAGAAAAGGAGGTTAAATTATGTGTTTGAGACCTGGCATGAAGGCCCCTGATTTTGAGGCCCAGGCCTATGTAAAAGGAGAAGTAAAAAACATTAAGCTTTCTGATTATCAGGGCAAATGGGTTGTTCTTTGCTTTTATCCTGCTGATTTTACCTTTGTCTGACCTACTGAAATTTCTTCGATAGCGGTCCGCTATCAAGAGCTCAAAGACTTAAACACCGAAGTGCTTGCTGCTAGCGTTGATACGGTTTTCTCTCACAAGGTATGGGACGAAACTGAACTTTCCAAGATGATTGGTGAACCAGTACCCTTCCCCTTATTGTGGGATAAAGGTGGCAAGATGGGTCAGCTTTATGGAGTTTATGATCCTGATTTAGGTCTTAACCTGAGAGGCCGTTTTATAATTGACCCAGATGGCGTAATTCAGGCCATTGAGGTTTTGAACGCCCCTGTAGGTCGCAATGTAAACGAACTTATCCGTCAGATTCAGGCCTTTCAATATGTACGTGACCATGCTGGTGAGGCTTGTCCGGCTGGTTGGACCCCTGGCAAGCCCACTCTTAAGCCTGCTCCTTCTCTGGCTGGCAAAGTTTGGGAAGTCTGGAAACCTGAAAATTAATAATATCTATAAGGAGGGGGGTCCCCTCCTTTGTCATTGCATATCAAAAGGAAGCCCCAGTAAATACCAGAGAAGAACAAAAAATCTTAAAAGCTATCAAATAAGGGGGAGAAAGATGAAAAAGTATCAATGTTCAGTGTGTGGTTATGTGTATGATCCCAACGAAGGAGATTCTTCAAGGGGCATTGCACCTGGAACAGCGTTTGAAGATCTTCCAGAAGACTGGACTTGTCCGGTATGTGGAGCACCTAAATCAGCTTTTAATCCTATAAACTAAATCACAAAAAGGGAGGGGATTATGAGAGTTTTATTAATAGTAGCCAGCTTTCTTTTACTGGTTTCTCAAACCATGGCTGCTGAAATGGGTAAATTTAAGTATGGAGACTTTAAAAAACCTCAAAAGTGTGGAGCTTGCCACCGGGAAATTTACAAAGAGTGGCAGGAATCTTTAATGGCCAAATCTTTTACCCATGAATGGGACCAGGTGGAATATTTTAAGCTTGCTCTTCCGCATGCTTTAAAAGAGCCTAAAGTTGCGGGGGTAAAAGGTGGCTGTATAGCCTGTCACGCTCCTTTAGCCTTTCTAACAGGGGATATTCCACCTAAAACAGCTGAAGCAGGTACCAGGGCTAATGAAGGTGTCTCCTGTGAAATCTGCCATAATATCACTGGCTCAACGGAAAAGGAGCCTTTCAACTTCAGCTACACTATTGAACCTGGGCGGGTAAAACAAGGCCCTCGTGCTGATGCTAAACCTAAGGGGCACAAAGTAGCCCAATCTGATTTTCTCCGTTCAGCTGAGTTTTGTGCCACCTGTCACGATGAAGCAAGCCCCTATGGTGCCTGGGTTAAAGAAACCTATCGTGAGTGGAAAGCTGGTCCTTACGCTAAAGAAGGCGTTGTTTGCCAGGACTGTCACATGTATAGAGCCCCTGGCAAAGCAGCTAGAATGGGGGCAGAAAGAGCCGATATTGCCCATCATGTTTTTCAGGGTTCCCACTCAACTGAAAAGTTAGCTGGAGCAGTAGATATTGCCCTTTACGCTAATCGCAAAAAATTGCGTCCCGGCGATACTTTGAAAATTAAGGCTGTCCTTTTTAACGGCAAAGTAGGGCATATGATTCCTTCTGGTTCTTCGGAAGAAAGGATGCTCTGGTTGGAAGTGTGGGTAATTGATGCCAACGGTAAAAGCTGGCACATTCCTGTTCAGCCCAAAGGCTTTAAAGGTGAAGAATACACCATCGCAGACCCCAATGCCTATGCCTATTTCGCCATTGGTGAAATCATGGAGATTCCCAATTTCAAAGGCCTTAAGAGAGATGGAAATGTCCCGGCTGGTGCTCGTATTTTCCGCAGGCCTTTCTTTGACCCCAAAGGCCGCATGACCATTTGCCAGTGGTACACTGCTAGCAATGATCTGGTGGATTATCGCATTGGTCCTCGCGAAACCAAAATAGAAAACTACGTATTTACTATTCCTAAAGACGCTAAAGGGCCTTTGACCATTAAAGCCAATCTATTTTACTCCCAGGTGCCAAGTTCTGTGGGAGAATTTTTTAAGCTACCTGAGTTTGAATACAAACCTCTTTTAGTCAATACTTCTGAAATAGTAGTTGAGGTGGAATAAAATTTTGGGGGCGGTAAGGCCCCCAAAACTTTAAAAGAGGAGGGGGGATTATGGTTAGGTTAGTGCCTTTGTTTCTAGCTTTTTGGGCTATTTTGGGATTTAGTACCTCGTGGGCAAAAATAAGTGAGGCCACTGAAACCTGTCTTTCCTGCCACGAATCAGTAACTCCCGGGATAGTAGCTGACTGGAAAAAGAGTGTTCACGCCCAAATACTTCCAGGAGATATCCTTTCTAAAAAGTACAACGTACAGGTACCTAAAAAGTTTGCAGGGGTAGTAGTTGGTTGTGCTGAGTGTCATACCCAGAACCATGGAGCCCACAAAGATACCTTTGACCATAATGGTTTTAAGGTACACAAAGTAGTTACCCCGCGTGACTGTGCTACCTGTCATCCCCATGAGGTAGCCCAATATCAAAAAAATAAAATGTCCCATGCCTATAATAACCTTTTAGGAAACCCTGTTTACCACGGTTTAGTGGAGGCTTCTCTTGGTCCGCAGTCCTTTAAAGAAGGAAAACTTATTTATGAAAAAACCAGTAATTTAACCAAAGCTGACGCCTGTCTCCACTGTCATGGCACCAAAGTAGAGGTAAAAGGCAAGGTGGTACGTGATACCGACTTTGGAGAAATGGAGTTTGTTGACCTAGCTGGCTGGCCGAACAATGGTGTTGGCCGTATAAATCCGGACGGCTCAATGGGATCCTGTACTTCCTGTCATCCTCGTCATGGTTTCTCTATAGAAGTAGCCCGCAAGCCTTATACCTGCTCTGAATGCCACAAAGGCCCGGACGTTCCTGGCTACAAAGTTTACATGGTGAGCAAACATGGAAATATCTTTTCCTCTAAAAATCACGAATGGAACTTCAAACCCAATAACTGGACAGTAGGCAAAGACTTTACAGCTCCCACGTGTGCTGCCTGTCATATTAGCCAACTGGTTGATGCTGACGGGAATATCATTGTCAAACGTACACACCAGATGAATGATCGCCTGGCTTGGAGGATTTTTGGGCTGATTTATGCTCATCCTCAGCCCAAAGACCCTGACACCACCAAGATCAAAAACAAAGCCGGGCTACCTCTTCCTACAGAGTTAACCGGAGAACCTGTAGAAGGCTATCTGATTTCTAAGGAAGAGATGGCCAAACGCCGCGCTACCATGAAGAAAGTATGTCTCGCCTGCCATGCTGAAGACTGGGTAGAAGGCCACTTTGCCAAACTGGATAAATCCATAGAAACCACCAATAAACAGACCCTGGCCGCTACTTTAATCCTGCTTGAAGCCTGGAATGCCGGAGTGGCTAAAGGGTTGCCTTCAAGTATCTTTGACGAAGCCATTGAAAAAATGTGGGTTGAGCAATGGCTCTTCTACGCCAACTCTACCCGTTACGCTTCGGCTATGGCTGGAGCAGACTATGGTGCCTTTGCCAATGGTCGCTGGTATCTCAACAAGAATCTCCAGCAAATGCTTGACTGGTTAGGGTTTCTAAAGGCGGCTAAAAAGGCTCAATAAATAAAAAAGGCGGGGTAGTCCCCGCCTTTTTTATTGTCTTTTTTTTATCTTGCCTGATCCTCCAGGGGTTTTAACTCAAACATAAGCTGCCCTTCTTCAACGGTATCGTTTACCTTCACGTGAATAGCTACAATTTGAGCATCAAAAGGTGCTAACACGGCGTTTTCCATCTTCATAGCTTCTATGTTAGCTACCTCTTCTCCTTTATGGACGATATCTCCTTCTTTGATAGTTCCTCTTTCAGGATTTCCGATCCGCCAGACGTTTCCACTAATGGGAGCGCCAATCTGGTTGGGGCCAGAGGCCTTCTTCACTTCCTTCTTTTTGGCTCTAGGAGTTTCTACCGTATAAACCCTGGTCTTGTTATTTACCTTCATCACCACGTGAATCAGGCCTTCGTGTTCAGCTCCAATAGAGACAAGCTCAATAGCATAAGGTTTGCCGTCAAGCTCAAATTCCACTTTATCTCCGGGTTTTTTAAGGCCTTCTCGCCATACATTGGTAGGAAGCACCAAAGGAGCCTGACCGTATTCGTCACGGAATTTTATGTATTCTACGGCATCTTTGGGATGCATAAGATAAAGAATGAATTCTTCCTCAGTGGGTTTTCTCTCTATCTTTTTTTCCAGTTCCTGGCGAAGCTTTTCTAAATCGTCAGGGGGGAGGGCTTCAAGAGGAGATTTATCTGAGCGTTCTTTAATTTTTTCTTCCCACTCGTCACCAAAGGCGCTCTGGTAAACCCAATCAGCCGGCCAGCCCTGGGGTAAACGACCATATTTGCCAAGAATCAGGTTTTTAAAGTCCCCGGGAGCGTTTCTGAAAAGCTGCAAAAGCTCTTCCTGTTCCCAGGGCTCCATGCGGTCAAAGTCCTGATCAACTTCTTCCACAAACTTGGTAAGCAACTTAATAAGATGCTCTACTCCCTTGAGGCCACGTTCCTTGGCATATTTATTGACCATACCAGAGCAGGTAACCCAGGTGATTTGGGAACCAGGAGTAACGTCAAAGTATTTGACTATGCGGTTGTAAAGGGACATAACTTTGAGAATCTGGGGCATTAGGTGTAAGAAACCACCTTTTTCCGCTTGCTCAAAGGAGCTAGGGAAGGCTCCTCCTGGCATTTTGTGTTTGGTGACGTTGTGGTCAAGCCCTTTAAAGGGGCTCTCGGCCCAGGCGTACTGGTTAATCCATTCACGCACTTTTTGGACGGCCTCTTCCGCAGCCTTGCGGTTTAAATGCACTTTAATGCCGGCTTCTTCAAGATAGGCCTGCGCCGCCAGAATAGGTGGCTGGCCGTAAAAACGACAAAGGGAATCTTCCTGAACGTCTATGATTTTGGCTCCAGCCTGCACCGCTGCCAGATAAGCTGGCAATGGTAAGCCGTCTGTTGAATGGCGATGATAATGGATAACCAGGTCCGTATATTTCTGCTTAATAGCATCAATTAACTGGGAAATACGCTTGGGGCTACCAACACCGGCCATATCTTTGATACAAAGGACGATTTCGTCAGTCCCGCCACAAAGGTCAACTATCTCGTCCACCACGGAAAGATAGTAATTATCAGTAGTCCAATCGGCCTGGGTGAAAGATATAGCCGGCTGGAAAAGGCGGCCCCTTTTCATGACAATTTCTGCCACTGAGCGCATGTTGCGAATATCGTTTAAGAAAGAAAAACAGCGCCAGACATCAATATCTACCCGGGCCACAACATATTCAATAACGTTTTTGGGATACGGACGATATCCCCAGAGGTTAGTTTCCCTGATGAGGGTTTGAAGCATTACTGAAGGCATTTTCTCGCGAAGGATGCGTATTTCTTCAAAGGGGTCTTCACGACGGTTCATTATGCCTACGTGCCAGCGCGCACCACCATGACATTCGGTACTGAAAAGCCCCATTTCTTCGTAATAAGGGGCAAGGGTAGCCAGGTCATAAATACGGTGACGGTTTTTATAATCAGATTGACCGGCGTCTCGCATGCCAGTTGAAGTAAAAAGTACACCGTCAAAATCACGTAAAGTCTTAACTATTTCTTTGGGTGACATTCCAGGTTTTATTATGTTCCACATAGGCATCTCCTTTACATCCAGGGTTGAGGGCCTAAGGCCGAAACACGGGCCACAAACTTGGCAATCTTAAGGACTTCGTCTTCTGAGCTTTTTTCCTTAAACATGGAAACCAATTCGTCCATGTGCTCTTCTATAAAGGTGGTAGAAAAGTGGCCAGCTCTGAAAGATGGATGGCGAATAATAGCCAAAAGCAAGGGAGCAATGGTTTTTATACCTTCTACGCGAAGATCGCGACCTAAGGCCCGATCCATGGTCATAATAGCAGCTTCACGATTTTGGCCAGCTGTCATTATCAGCATAATGAGAGAATCATAGTACGGCGGGATATCTGCCCCTTCATAAACTCCTTGAGAAATTCTCACCGCTGGCCCCTGAGGGAGTTGAAGACGGGTTATTGTGCCAAACGAGGGGTTGAAGGTTACCGGGTCTTCCGCGTTTAAACGGGCCTCTAAAGCCCAGCGATTGACTTTTATTTCAGACTGCCTGACAGGTAATTTTTTACCTTCGGCAATATCAAGCATAAGCCCAACAATGTCAAGCCCGGTAATAAGTTCAGTGATTCCGTGTTCCACCTGGAGACGAGTGTTCACTTCTAAGAAATAAAACTTGTTAGTACTGGCATCAAAAATAAATTCTACGGTTCCGGCGGAAGTATAGCCTATTTCACGCATGAGTCTTACGGCAGTAAAGCAAATTTCTTCACGCAAATCTTCGTCTAAAGTAGGAGACGGGGCTTCTTCTATGATTTTTTGATTGCGACGCTGAAGGGTACACTCTCGCTCATAGAGATGGACGACTTTACCGTGAATATCAGCTAGCACCTGAACTTCAATATGACGGCCCTTACGAATATACTTTTCGGCAAGAAGGGTATCGTCGCCAAAGGCCTTCATAGCTTCGGATTTGGCCTGGTTAAAAGCTATAGGAAGTTCTTCTTCTGATTCCACCTTTACCATCCCTTTTCCGCCACCACCTTTAGCGGCTTTAAGCATGATGGGAAAATCTACCTTTTCTTCTTCAAGCCATTTTTTAATATCTTCAAGGCTTGTAACGTTATCAATTCCAGGGATAGTAGGAACATTGGCTCTTCGGGCGTATTTTTTAGCCTCTACCTTATCTCCCATGGCCCTGATTACTTCTGGACTAGGGCCTATCCAGATAAGGCCAGCTTCTTGAACCATTTCGGCGAAGTCGGCATTTTCTGCCAGGAACCCCCAGCCAGGATGAATAGCATCAGCTCCCACTTCAAGGGCTGCTTTGATGATGTTTTCCATATTGAGATAAGACTCAAGGGGGGGAGCTTCTCCCACACAAACGGCCTGATCTGCCAGGCGCACATGATAAGCCAGGCGATCCGCCGTACTGTAAATAGCCGTAGTCTTTATGCGGCGATCACGGCAGGTGTCCATCACCCTTACCGCTGGCACCCCCCGGTTAGCAATAAGGACGTGTGATATTTTCTTTTCCATGGCCCCTCCTCTCTGGCCTTTAAATTTAAGCTAAACTCATAATCTAAAAAAATATTTTTGGCAAAACTAAATAAAATTGATAATCAACAAAAAAACTATTTCCCAAATAAAGTATTCAAATAAGCACGCGCAAATCCCACCAGATAAAGGGAACCCGTTACTATCAACGGTAAATTTTTTCTATCTTCAAGAGCTTCTTCTAAGGCCTTTTCCCAGGAAGAATAAAAATGAACAAGAGGATGCTTTAAATTTTTAAGCCTTACCTGCCATTCTTCAAGAGAAACCGGACGTCTGGGGCCTGGTGGCTGGCAAATAAAAAGTTTTTTACAGCCAGGTAAAAGGGTTGTTAACATTTCTTTAAAAGGCTTGGTCCCATCTTCGTTTGAAGCGCCAAACAATAAAATATATTCTTTAATTCCCAATTCCTCTAGATTTTCTTTCAACGTATTAATTCCAGCCAGGTTATGCGCTCCATCAAGAATAACTGGAGGCTCTGTACTTATAATTTCAAAGCGCCCGGGCCAGCTGGTATTGGCAACGGCCTCTTTAAGCTTTTCCGATTGGAGACTTAAAAAACCCTTTTCCTCCAGCAATTCAGTTGCTTTAATAGCCAGGGCTAAATTTGTAAGCTGATGTCTACCCTTAAGAGAAGGCCTGAGGTCATAAAAGATATATTTTCCTTTAAAAGAAAGAGTCTCTCTGGCAGGAAAAATATCAAAATCCCTTCCTTGAATAAAAAGAGGAGCTCTTTTCTCGTGGGCATGTTTTTCAATAACTTCTAATGCTTCTTGTTTTTGATAACTTGTTACCACCGGTCTTTCGGGTTTGATTATGCCGACTTTTTCTGAAGCAATAGCTGAAAGCGTGTTCCCCAGGAAGGCCTGATGGTCAAAGCTCACAGGAGTTATAATAGCCACCTCAGGTAGAATAACATTGGTGGCGTCAAGACGCCCTCCCAGGCCACATTCTATTATGGCTATATCTACCTTCTCTTCGGCAAACACTAAAAAGGCAATGGCCGTTGTTAACTCAAAGTAGGTGGCAGGATTGTCTCCTAAGGATTTTTTTACTCTTTTAGCCAGTTCAGCAAATCTTTCCTCTGATATAGGTTTTCCGTTTATAACAAAGCGTTCACAAACGGAAATCAAATGAGGGGAGGTATAAAGTCCGGTCTTCAAGCCATGATGGCGCAAAATACTTTCAAAGAAAGCCGCCGTAGAACCTTTTCCATTGGTACCCGCGATATGAACTACGGGATAAAGATGTTGTGGATTATCTAAATTATTTAGAAGAAAAGAAATCCTTTCAAGGCCTGGTTTAATACCGTGGAATTCGTATTGAGATAACCAGGTTAACGCTTCTTTAAATTTCATAAGGAATAGAGAGGGGGGAAGACAATGTCCCCCCAGAAGAATTATTTTTTACGATGGGCTAAAGCCATGAATTTTTCTACTTCACCCACATCTTTTGTCATTAAGCTGGCAATAATGAACACGATAAAAGCAGCCGGCACACTATAGAGAGCCGGATTCACCAGCACCGGGAGACCGAGAAAAGACTTAAGCCCAAAGAAGCGGGCAAAAGTAAAGATAAGTGAAACTACAAGCCCGGTGGCCATACCCCAAACTACACCCTGCTTGGTAAGCCTTGGCCACCAAACAGTAAGAATAAGAGCCGGAGCAAAGGTACTGGCCGCAATACCAAAAGTCATACCTACGAGCATACCGACGTTTTGATTCTTGAGCCAGATAGCAAGAGCAATTGATATACCTGCTAAGACAAACACCGCTTTTTTAGCAAAGCTAACGCGTTCTTCATCAGGGCTGTGGGGCTTAAAGATAGAAGCATAGAGGTCATGGGCAATACTGGTGGTGGCTGTAATGAGAAGCCCTGTACAGGTGCTTAACATAGCAGCCAAAGCACCAGCGGCAATAATACCCAGGAATAGCTCTCCACCGATCTTCTGACCAAGCATGGGAACAGCCATATTTGTGGCTATACCCTTTTTGCCTGTGGCCACAAGGTCAACTAATACAGGGTAAAGGCTAAACATAATAGCTAATCCCACGAAAAGAACCGAGGTGTAAAAGATAGCCAAACCCCAGATAGTAAATTCAATACTTTTTTGGGCTGCTTTAGCATCACGAACCGTGTAAAAACGGATAAGAATATGTGGAAGCCCAAGTACACCTATAAAAAGCCCCAAAACTAAGCTCAAGTGGTTCCAGAAATCTCGCAAACCAACCCCTGGAGTCAGTGCACTGGGAGCATCAGGTAAAGCCTGACGGGCCGCTTCCACCGCCGCTTCCGCCGAAGGCGCACTTTTCACTACGTCAGGAATTTGCTTGGCTGCCACTACGGTGGGCACCATTTTTTTGGCCGTTTTAATAATGTTCAATATATTGCCATCAAAGTAAATAATGGTAGCGCTAATCAAAAGAATTAACATGGCACCGAGAAGAACTACCCCCTGAACCGCCTGATTAAAAGTGGTTCCCCGCATGCCCCCCAGAACTACCAGCGCCGTAATAAGAACACCTGATACAATAACGGTGGTTAGATATTCCCAGCCAAGCAGAAGCTTAAAAAGATGCCCGGCACCTACTATCTGAGGCACAAGATAAAGAGAACACAATACAATAGTAGTCAACATGGAAACAGTTCTAATGCCTTTACTATGACCAAAACGGGCCCCCAAAACATCTCCTACAGTAAATTTACCGGCATTCTTGAGAGGAGCAGCGACTAAAAACAAGACAGCCATCCAGGTGGCAAAAAATCCTAAAGCCAGCCACCAGCCATCAACCCCCATAAGAGAAATGGCTCCAGCTACCCCTAAGAAACTGGCAGCACTACAGTAATCCCCAAACATGGCCATACCATTAATGCGCCAGGGGATTTTACCTTCAGCCACATAAAAAGCAGCAGTGGTTCTGGTGTGCTTACGGAAATAAAAACTAATATAAATAGAGATCAAAACACTTATGGCTACGATAAGAAATGCAATAGGATAGGTCAAACTCATTAGCTCTCACCTCCTTGTTTGCTAAGATATATACGGGTTAAAAATATTCCTGAAACGACCAAGATTAAACCGCACCAGATACCAAAAGGAAGACCTGCTATTTCTAAAGCAGCCACATCTTTTAAGGGTTTTGAGGTTATAATAGCGGCAAAAAAGTACAAACAGGTAAGAACAAGGAAAAGAGTCCCAGAAAACTTAAGGTTTTCGTAAACAAGGCGGGGGTCATAGACAGGAATCTCAATGGCTTCTGGTTTTTCAACAATTTGCTTGGCTAATTCTTTGAGGTCAGAAATATCTACCCAGCCCCGTTTAATTATTAACACCGGGCGGTCAGCATTTTCAGAGACCGCCTGGGCCACACTACCAAAATATAGCTTTTGAAAACCTTTGCGCCCTGAATCTCCCAGAAGAATAAGCTCAACATTTTCTTCTTTGGCAGTTGCCAGAATGGCCCCGGCTACTGGCCCTGTTTTTTTAACTACTTTTACCGGTACATTCATGAGCTGTGCATAAGCTTTCGCCAGCTCAAGAGGTTCTTCTGTAATAGGCGGCTCCACAGCTTCCATCATTTTTTCCGTGGGGAGCAAAGGCACTTCTTCCTCCACCTGGAGAACCACTACCTCTGCTTGGTAGTCCCGTGCCAATTCAACAGCCTTTTTAAAGGCCCCTAGGGATGGCTCATAGCCATCCACCGCCACCAACATCTTCCTAAAACCCATCCGACACCTCCTGAACAAATTTGATATTTTTGAGGAGACTATAAATAACCAAAAATTTCATTAAATGAAACATTTTATACAGATTTTTTGACAAAAAAATTTTTTAAAAGATTTTACATTTTGTTCAGCAAAATTTAATCAAGTTATAGCAAAAATTCTAGCTTTGTCCAGGAGAAGCCAGGCAGTCTCTGAGATTATTCGTATTTAAAAAGGCAGGTCAAAATGTCACGCCTTTTGGCTCCCGTTGATGACAAAAAACTAAGGAAGAGTAGCTACTTTCATGGATTTAATATATTCTTCTATTCCTTTGGCAATACCATCAGCTATGGTATTCCAGTAGGCAGGGCTTTTAAGGCGGGCTCTTTCGTAGCGATTACTTACAAAACCTATTTCTACCAGTATAGCCGGCATTCTGGTACCAATTAGAACAATAAAGGGTGCCGTTCGAACTCCTCTATCTTTTACGCGCCGATAACGACTTTTCACCTGGCTTACCATGTTTTTCTGGACAGCTACGGCTAAACGTTTAGATTCTTCAAGCTTGGTATTTAGAAGAATATTTTTCAGCAGATCCTGGAGTTCGCTGAGGGAGTGTGACGAAGCCGCGTTTTCAAGGGCAGCGGTGCGCATAGCCTCTTCGTCACTGGCAAAATTCAGGTAATATGTTTCAAGGCCATAAGCCCGTCTGTTAGGCGAGCTGTTTACGTGGATAGATATAAAAAGATCTGCATTTTTTAGATTGGCAATGGCGGTGCGCTCTTCAAGGGGGATAAATTTATCACGAGTGCGTGTAAGAACCACTTCACAACCCAGGCGAGCGCGAAGTTTTTGGGCCAGACGTTTTGAAACCTCTAGAACAATATATTTTTCTTTAAGGCGGCCATAGCGGCAACCAGGGTCTTTTCCACCGTGGCCAGGGTCAATTACTATACGCCTTATCCCTAAACCAAGCTGCTGGGCCAAAGAAAGTTCGCCATTTATGATTTTGGGCTTGGCTACTGAAACTCCCGGGGAAGAAGAAGGTCCCTGGTTATATAGATCTATCACCAGGCGGGCAGGCTCATTCAAAAAGAAAACACGGTGGTCAGTAAGGCTGGTTAAATCTAACACCACCCTTACGGTATCTTTCCGATATTGCCCAAAACGGACTTGTTTAAGAAAGCTATCTTTTATGGGAACTGACGGCTTGGTATAAGGAGAAATTCTTGCAGGTTTAAGATCCACATATAGACGAGGCGGCTTTCCCTGGTGGGCCTTAAGCACGTGAGCTTTGTATTTAACCGGCTTGGTCAAATCCAGAACAACCCGGCTGTAATTTTCACCAGACCAATGGCGAATTTGCTTGACGGTGCCGCCTATTTTGAAGGCCAGGAGCCTTCCAGAATTATTAGTATTTAGATTTTTGGGGGCCTTACTCTCTGATGGACTTGTCTTTGAAGCTTTTTTACTAGCTGGTTGTGATTGAGAAATATTTTTAGCCAGAGTTTTGAGCTTCTTTTTGAGAGCCAAAGCCTTTACAGGGTCTTTCAGCTTCTTTTCATAAATAAAAATGGCCCTTTTTAAGGCCAGCTCTTTCAATGAACTTTTAGGATATTTTTCCCAGATTAAACGGTAATACTTAAGGGCCCGTTTTAAATCACTCTTTTTCCCTGAATAGCCGTATAGCTCCTCGTATAAACGCCCACACCTATAAAGCGCCCGGGGAGCCACCGAACTTTCAGGATAACGCAAATAAATTTGCCGGTAGCGATTTATAATTTCTATCCAGTAGCGGCGGTATTTTATCTTCCGGGAGTTAGCAAAACGTTTAAGTTCTTTCTCCGCCTGCTGAAAGGCCCTTTCTGCACTGGCAGCTTGAATTTCATAAGAACCAAAAGTAAGGGACAAAATCGTCAAAAATAAAAACAAAATCGTTGATTTTTTGACAGCCAGAGACATTAATGTTTCTCCGCCAGGGCCTTAAGCTCGTATAATTTTTGCAGGGCCTCAAGAGGGGTTAGATTATCTGGATTGATACTCATTATTTGGCTTTTTAGAATATCATCACCGGAAAAAAGGCTTTTTTGTTTCTTTTCTCTTTTAGGCCTAAAATGGCCAGCACTTTTATTTTCTAAAGATTTTAATATCTCTTTCGCCCGGGCCACTACTTCTTTAGGCAAACCCGCTAAGGCCGCCACTTGTACCCCATAAGACTCACTGGCCGGCCCGGGTAGCAAGCGATAGAGAAAAATTATTTGGTCTTCAATAGCCTTAACCGCCACGTTGAAGTTTTTAATCCCGGTATATTCTCCCGCAAGCTCTGTAAGCTCGTGATAATGGGTAGCAAAAAGCGTCATTACTTTTTTTTCATGCAAAAACTCTGCCACTGCCCAGGCAATAGCCAGGCCATCATAAGTGCTTGTGCCCCGGCCAATTTCATCAAGTATTACCAAGCTTCGGGAGGTAGCCTGGTGAAGAATATTAGCACATTCAGACATTTCCACCATAAAAGTGCTGCGGCCACGGGAAAGTTGGTCTGAAGCGCCTATTCTTGAAAACAGGCGGTCACAAAGGCCAATAGTGGCCTCTTCGGCAGGCACAAAGGAACCCACGTGGGCCATAAGGGTTATAAGGGTCGTTTGCCGCAAAATAGTAGATTTGCCAGCCATGTTTGGGCCAGTAATAATGAGAATTACATTTTCCTTAAGGTCTAAACTCACACTGTTGGGGACGAAAGAGCCGCTAGGTAAGGCTTTTTCCACCACCGGGTGGCGACCTTCTTTTATCTTTATTCCCGGATCTTCTACTATTTTCGGGCGAACGTAGTTGTTGGAAACCGCCACCTCAGCCAGAGAAGTTAAGACATCAATAGTAGCTAGTGCTCTGGCCACTTTTTTAAGACGTGGAGCCTCCTTGGCCACTTCTTTTCTTATCTCTAAGAAAAGCTCCTGTTCAATTTCCTTTATACGTTCATCAGCTGAAAGAACTTTGGCTTCAAAATCTTTAAGCTCAGGAGTAACAAAGCGCTCTCCCCCTACCAGGGTTTGCTTGCGAATGTAATCTTTGGGGACCTTGGAAAGGTGACTTTTAGAGACTTCTATATAGTAGCCAAAAACGCGATTATAACCAATTTTAAGATTGGGAATTCCTGTGCGAGCCCGCTCACGGGCTTCAAGTTCCGCCAGAAAAGAAAGGGCATCATCTTTAAGGCGACGTAGCTCATCAAGCTCGTGGTGAACACCTTCTTTGATAATCCCTCCCTCTCGAAAATTAACCGGGGCATCTTCACGAAGGGTGTTTTCAAGATTTTTGACTAAATCTTCCGGCATTAAAAGATTTTCTTTTGTTTCGTCTAACAAGGGAGACACCTTTTCGGGTAAAAGGCCTTTAAGTTCAGGGAGCAATAACAGCGAATTTTTTAAGGCCAGGAGGTCGCGGGGGTTGGCCACTCCCATAGCTGCCCGACCAGTAAGCCTTTCCACATCGGCAATGCGAGCCAGTAAATCGCGCAATTTTTTACGTTTGGTGGGTTCATTTACTAGATAAGCCACGGCCTCAAGGCGGGATTCAATGTCTTTTAAGCCCCTAAGAGGATACAAAAGCCATTCTTTTAATAATCTCCCGCCCATGGGAGTAAGTGTTTTATCAAGCACCCAGAGAAGACTCCCTTTAACCGTCCCATCAAGATTATTACGCAATATTTCCAGGTTTCTCTTGGTTGCTTCATCAATTATCAAAAAGTTTGACAAGAAATAAAACTTGGGAACTCCCAGATGGCTTGAAACTTCTTTCTGTGTTTCTATTACGTATTCAAGGAGGCTCGCCGCGGCACAGAGCCCAACCGAAGCCTGGGCAAGGCCAAAGCCCGCCAGGTCAGCCACCTGATATCTTTCTTTAATTATTTCTTTGGCCTTTTCCTTTTCCTGGATAAAAGTCCTAAAAGAAACAAAAATTTGAGGAAGCAGCTCACGAATTTTTGCTACAATGGGTACATCTTTTAGGGTTTCAGGCAGTAATATTTCTTTAGGTTCAAGGCGAAAGAGTTCATTTAACATTTCCTCGTCAGTTTGAACTTCAGTAACCTTAAAGTCACCGGTAGAGAGGTCAAGATGAGCCATTCCCCAGCCTTTTCCTGGAAAAAGGCTTAAGAGGAAACGATTCTCTTTAGAAGAATGCGTATCTTCATCCAGATTTAGCCCCGGCGTTATAACCCTGACAACTTCTCTTCTAACAATCCCTTTTGCCTGCTTAGGGTCTTCCACCTGCTCACATATAGCCACTTTATATCCAGCTGATACCAGGCGGTTGATATAGGGAGCAGCGTTAGCCGCCGGCACCCCACACATGGGAACTTTTTCCTTTGCCCCCTTATCTCGGGAGGTAAGAGCTATATCAAGAATACTAGAGGCTATTTGGGCATCTTCAAAAAACATTTCATAAAAATCACCAAGCCGGAAAAACAAAATAGCATCCGGATACTTTTCTTTAATCTCCAAATACTGGCGGAACATCGGGGTGATACGAGCCATAGAGATAATTCTAAACTATGGAACAAGAATTTAAAGCTAAAGGGAACAGGAGGTACACTTATCATTTAAAGAGGGATAAAGCTTGGTGGGCCGCGGAGGACTCGAACCTCCAACCTATGGATTAAGAGGAAATTTTGAAAGTGAGATTGTGAAAGTTTTTGAAAGAAAATCGCCGAAATCGCGAGATCGCAACTGTCCCCAAACTGTCCCCAAGTGTCCCCAGAGGGGAGAACACCCTGAATCCCTTGTGTATCAAGGGAAAGAGCATAAGTTCTGATTATATCGAAAGAAAAAAGTTCTTATAATATAATTATAAGGGGACTTCCCCTAAGGTGTTTCTTCCCTTCCAGGCGGATTGAAGTCTAACCCTCCCGCGCCTGATGCGCGTCAAGGCTCTTCGCTCGCTTTGCTCGCTTCGACCCTACGGGCGGGCCTAACGGCCCGGCCTTGACACGCGGCGCGGAAGGGTAGGCTCTTTTTTGCCCCGGAAAGGGGGGAAAAGGTGGGACCTTTTTCTTTTTTTCAGGAGAGAGGGTCTTCGGGCTCAAGGCGCTCGACGGCTTCGCCTCTCGCGCCTTTCGGGTAAGGCTCGTTCCAGCGCCAACGCCTCAAATTTTGTCGAAAAATAGGAACTACAATATCTTGTATTCTTCTCAGCTGCAGGTAATACAATATTTTGTGTCCATATTTTGTTCAAAAGTTATTTTTATCAGGTGGCCATTTTCTGGCGCCATGAAGCACCCTTAAGATTTCCACTCTACGACCCTTGACCCTGTAAACCAGAATGAAAGGAAAACCTGAAATGATGAGCTCGCGTGTCCCAGGAACTCTGCCAAGGCGTCCCAGGGCGGGATAATCTCGAAGATTCAAAGCCACCTCGTATATACGTTGCACCACTTTTTGAGCGGCAGTGGGATTATCTTTGGCAATGTAAGAAGCGATCTTGTCAAGATCTCTCAAAGCAAGGCGCAGCCACTTAAGGGAGGCCTTAGACATCTACTCCCCACTTGAGAAAAAACTCGCGCACTTCCTCTTCGGAAGAGAAATTGCCAGCCTCGGCCTCTTGGACACCCTCAAGAATTGCCTCTATTTGCCAGGCGTTACGTTCTACATAATTTTGGAGGGCTTCACGAACAATGTGGGCCAGGCTGCGCCTTGTAACCTTGGAGAGCCGATCCAAAGACTCCTTAAGCTCTGGCTCTATTCTAGCTCCGACTAAAACCTTTTTCATGTTTACAAGTGTAGCAAATAGACAAACTTTGACAAGTCAAAGGTTAATCGCCCATTTCCACCCCGGCGGACCTATCCCTGGCGGGATCCTCTATGACCTCGATGTCGAGACTCTTTCCTTTCCCCCTGGAGGTTTCTCTTTCCCGGGAGGATCCCATATCTTTGGCCCGATCTCCCGCCCCGGATTTCAGGTCCAGATCCACGCCTTTTCCCCGAAGGGTGCCGGTTTCTCTGCCCTTACCATGGCTCTCTTTCATGAGTTCTTCCTTGAGTTCGTTCTTGAGCTCTTCCCGGGCCCCCTCCGGATGCCAATCCCTTGTCTTGCTCTCGACGGCCCGATCGAGGGCTTCTTTCTGATTTTCGGGCCTGCGTTCTTCAATTACTTTTCTCAAAATCTCTTTTGAGGCTTCTCTTTTGATTGAGTCTATCATGCTCTCTTTAAGATCTTTGCCGGCAAAATAATCACGGTAGTCCTGTAGGTTTACGACCCGGTTGAGGATCTTGAAATCGGCCTCGGAGGCCGTGATACTCTCCCTCAAGGTGACAACGTCCCGGTCGAGGTCTTTTCTTACCTGGAGTCTCTCATCGAGGGAGCGGGCCCCGGCCTCGACTTCCGCCGCCCGGGTGAGAACGTCGGCCTTCTCCTGGGAGACATCGATCCTTTCCCGGAGGTTCTCAAGGGAATCGGTATAGATTTTTGCCTCTTCTCTTCCCCGGGTCACGGCTACGTAGAAGCTGTTTGCCGAGACCGAGCGACTCTTGCTCTCGGCATTGTAGATCACCCGGTCCACGGTCTGCCCCTGGCTTTTGTAGACGGTGGTAGCGTAACCATGGTCGAGGTAGTTGTATTCCCTTAAGTTTACTTCTTTCATCCCAAAATCCGTCCTGACAACCAGGGACTGTTCTTCCCGGTGCACGAGAACTACTTGTCCGGCAAGGCCATTTTGTACTCCAAGATCGCGATCGTTCTTAAGGAAAAGGACACGATCACCCACAGCGAATTCCCTGGTACCCAGGCTTTTTCCGTTGGATCCGCGCACCTCGACTTTCACGCCTTCTTTCTCTACGTAGCCTCGCTTTTGTAGTTCGTATCTTATCTCGCGGTTCAAACGATCCTTAATGGAATTTTTATCAGTTACTACGAGGACGCTTTTTTTCTCTTCCACGGCCCTGAGATAGTCCTTTTTGATCGCTTCCAGGCGTTCCTTTTTGGAGTTGATTTCTTTTACCCAGCCCTTTTCGGATAGCTTTTCCAGGGCCTCGACGGTCTTCCCTGAGGAGGCAAGCCTCGCGGCCTCACGATATTCGGGATCCTTTTGTCTAAAAATCTCCGTGAGCTCGTGAAGGGATCCTTTCTTAGCGGCTTCGGAGACCAGCCTCCGGAAGGGATCCCCCACGCCCACGGGCTTTAACTGATCCGGATCCCCTACGTAGACCACCTTCATTCCATGGGCCCGGGCGAACTCCTGGATGGCGGCGGTACGCTTGGCATCGAGCATCCCGGCTTCGTCCACCACCAGGGCCCCACCTTGGAGGCGCGTATGTTCGAAGGTTCCTTTGAGGTGGAGTGTATTGAGGGCATCGACGGTGTAACTACTAATCCCGGTTTCCTTTTCCAGGTTGGCGGCGGCGGCCCCGGAGACGGAGACACCGAGCACGACACGTCCTTGTTCTTGATACACGGTCTTAAGACCTTTGAGCATGGTCGTCTTGCCGGTGCCGGCCTTTCCGATCACCACGGCATCTCCTCGGCCTGTAGCAATCCCCTCAATGGCCGATTTTTGTTCATCGGTCAGGTGATAGCCCAGGCCTTGTTCGAAACTTTTCAGGATTTCTTTTGTCTTCTCGGGATTCAGGGCATAGCTCGAGCTATGATTCATCAAACCTATATCTCGGGTCCTCAGCTCCGCGTGGAGGTTGTTTGTTACGGTCCAGACGTTTCGACCTACACGATCCTGACCCAGGGAGTGTCTTCCGCCCTGATTACTGAAAGCCCTTTCAAGGGCATTCTCGGCATAATTTTGGATCTGTCCCACCCAAAGGTAGATTCCTTCCTTAGCCAGGGCCCTCACACCCTCGAGCTGAACGTCAATTTCCCGGACATATCCCTTGGTGGAGAGCTGCTTTTCAGCTACTCCTTCGAGGATTTTTTGAGCGATGCTACTAATAGCGACTTCTTTCTGATAATCGTAATTTCCCTGGCGTTCGGGGAGTTTGATTCCGACTTCCCGGGCCCTGGTTTCCCAGTTTTTACGCAGCTCTTCCGGATTGAAATCTTTTTTGGGATCCCGAGTGCGGTAGGCGGCCACTTCGGCGGCCTTCCCGCCCTCAAGGCCGTGTTCTTTGAGGTAGTCTTCTATCTCGGCCCGTCTGGTAGAGAAGGCCCGGAGCTGCTCTTCCGTGAAGTCGGCGAGATCGAAGGTACCGTCCTTTTTCCATTCGATCCGGTAGCCCATCTCTTCGAGGTTACGGGCGCAATGCATGCGATACATAAGGCCCAGGTCTATTTTGTGGTTGTAAATTTCCCGAAGGTAGGCGGAGACCACTTTTCCGTCGCCGGCGCGTTCGGCCACGTTGGCAATCAGAACATGGGAGTGCAACTGCGGATCCCCGTTTCGGTTGGTGAAGTGATCAAAGCGCACGGCAAGCATTCCCCGGGCCGCAGTGGGGTTGCCGTTCTCATCCCGGGCCTGAAACATCCCGGAGGATTCTATGTAATCTATTACGGCCTTTACGGCTTCACGGTGAGCCTCCAGGATGAGCTCACGGTGGTGGTCGTCAAGGGCGGCTAACAAAGAGACGGACTTTGGAGCGGAGAAGGAGAGGTTATCGGCGAGGCGATCGTTACCTTTCAGCGCTCCCCCGGTTTCCCTGATCCTGGCCTCGACGATCTCCTGGAAGCGCTCATGATTTATTTTTTCCCCGGTGTTCCAGTAGGTTTCGCCGGCGATTACGTTCCCCTCTCCACCCTGGAAAAAGTAGTCTTCCTTTTCGAAATAGAAGGCCCCCTGGGAAGCGGAAACACCGGAAAGGGAGAGCATCACTTACCCCCTTTTGCGGAATCTTTTTGGTTATCAAGCTCGTCGGAGAGCCGTTTCATTTCCGATTCCAGATCCCCCAGGAAACGGCCCTGTTTCCGTTCCAATTTATGGAGTTTTTCTTCGAGTTTTTGGGCCTGTTCCCGTTGTTTCTTGGCGATCTTTTCCTCTTCCCGCGCCGCCTCCGGGAAGTAGGAACGTTCGAAGGCTTTCCATTCTCGTTCGAATTTGACGTTCTCTTTTGCGAACTCGATGTCGTGTCTTTCGAGCCTTACGAGGAGCAGGAAGATGAGGATCATGGCCACCGGGAAGAGGACCAAAGCGAATCTGAAAAGACCACCCATAAGGTGCACCTCCGGGTTTCGTTTTTCTTTCTCAAAGAGACAACGAAAGGAGGATCCGGGATGGCCAAAAAAGCGAAAAGAAGGGATGTTTTCGGGGCACTTGAGGCCGTACACGAGCGCGCCAAAAAGCTCAAGGAGGAGATCGAAAAACTCAAGGAGGAGGCGCTTATGGAACTCGGAAAGGAGCTTTTAGAGGCGCGTCTTAAGGGGCAGGAGATGATCCTTCCGGAGGAGCTTGAGGCCAAGCTTGAAATGGTCAAAAAGGCCTTTTCCGGGGAACTGAAAAGGCAAAGAAAGCCCCTGAGGAAGAGGGAGGAAGAAGGGAAAACGGAGCCCGAAGTTAGCCAGATTAGTCGGGACAAGAAGGAACCCGGGGAGGGGATTTTATGAGTTTTTTGTGATCCCTTTTGATCTTCATTTTAGGTGGGATTTCGGGCTTTGCGGCGTGTGCTCTTTTCACCTCGAAAGCCCTTTTGAAGGCGGAAGAGAGGAGGGACAAGAGATGATAGACGACCTTTTTTTATATCCCAGGACGGAGAAGTTACTACTCAAAATTTTGGCGCGGAATGTGAGGGTCAGGGCGAAAAGAAAGGCGCTTGATATGGCGCTTTCGGAGGCCGCACGTCGGGGAGTGAATACGAATCCGAAGGATTTTTTTTCCACCCTGGAGATGATAGAAGCGATTGGAAAGCTCGAGCAAGATGGCCTTGAGGAGATTTTTAAGGAAGCTTACAAAGAGCACCTGGCCAGAGAAACGACGGTTCTTTTTGAGAAGTTTGCGCGGATAGTTTTAGGGAAGGAAGTATCTCTTGAAGTGAACAAAAAGTAGGATCTTTGGTATCAAAAAAACGGGTTTCCAGTCCAACGGTTAGAGTTGGAACTGTGTTCAAAAAAGAGCGGTAGGGGACCTTCAGGAAGGGTCCTTTTGGTCGGTTCAGGTGTAAAAGTTTAGACTTTATCTGACAGTCA
>NZ_LSFI01000060.1 GCF_001642325.1 Thermodesulfatator autotrophicus
TTCGGACACAATTACTGAAATACTACCTAAAAGGTTCAAATAAAAAAATGTGAAAAGCTTGAAATGCCAAAACTCTAAGCGGAGGTGGCTATGGTTAAATGGTACGTTGGTCTTTTAGTCTTTGTTGTGCTGGCCGCCGGCTGCACTCAGGAGCTGGCGGAGAAAAGGGCCCAAACAATCAAGCCTCCTGAAGTTGCTCCTGGAGCCGAGTATGTTGGAACTGACACCTGTTTAGAATGCCATGAAGACCGCGCGCTTGACGCCAAACACAACGTGCATCTCAGGCTGGCTAGCTATGAGGCTCCCGGCTATCAGGTGGGCTGTGAAGGCTGTCACGGGCCAGGTTCTGTCCATGTAGAGGCCATGAGCGAAGACGAAGTGGAAAAGGGGCTTGAGGCCATTCTTCGTTTTGGTGAAGATGGCTACCACGGCGAAGAGTCCTCAGCGGTTTGCCTCACCTGCCACAATGCTGGCGAGACTATGCACTGGGCTGGTTCGGCTCACGCTGAACATGACGTAGCCTGTATTTCCTGTCATAAGATTCACGACAATCCCAGGGCCCAGCTTCTGGCCAAGAACGAGTTTGAACTTTGTAGCCAGTGCCACCGGGATGTGCAGGCCAAGATGTATTTTATTTCACGCCACCCGGTAAAAGAAGGGCACATGTCCTGTGGTGATTGTCACAACCCCCACGGCACCGGCAACCCTATCGCTGGTATGTTGCGCACAGAAGAACGCTTAAATGACCTCTGTCTTACCTGCCATACCCGTTATCAGGGGCCATTTGTTTTTGAGCACGACCCGGTGATTGAAGACTGCACCATTTGCCACGACCCTCACGGCGCGGTGGCCAATAATCTGTTAAAGCAGAATGAGCCGTTTGTCTGCCTGCAGTGCCATGAAGCCCACTTCCACGCTACCAGAGACAACGCCCAGCCCGGTTTTGTCTTCCCTGATGATACAGTTATTAATGATGCAGAAGGAACAGGTACAGACCCTGTTTTATTTAAAGATCCTTATACTGGCGAGACGCCCTCAATTACCTCTTCGCCTCATGGCTGGCAAAGGTCGTTCTTGACCAAATGCACCCAGTGCCACCAGCAGGTACACGGCTCTGACCTGCCGTCTCAGTCTCTCCCCAGCCGGGGTATGGGACTTACCAGATAATTACAAGGAGGTGAGCTAATGAAAACTTTAAGTTTTAAGATAATTTTATGTTTATGTCTGTTGATGCTACCTTTTAGTCTGGTTTCTGCTGAGGAAGCAGAATATGAGGTAGAAGTTAAAACTGGCCTTTCAGTAAATGACGTGGATGACGAGGCCAGCCGGGCGGCAGAATATAAAAGAAAAGTTGACATGGACACCAGCACCTACCTGGGAGGAAGCCTTAAGTTTTTCCGTGATGATTTTCGCCTGGGTTTTGAAGGCCTTTACGAAACAGGCGATGAGCAACAGTACCGCGGCTTTTTAGACTGGAATCGTGTAGTGCGCTTTAAGTCTGACTACTACCGCTTCTATCACCGTCTGGACCATGACACCCTGGAAAACCTGGAAGCGCATAGTATGGAAGAATTGAAAACCGTAACGAAAGATTCTATAACTAAATGGGTTTCTTTGCCTGCAGGAGCTGGCCTGGCCACGGTTTATCACACAGATTTTAACGCTAATGACCGCTATGGCATTACCAGAAGCCAGTGGAAGAACAACCTCAAGGTAAATCTCCCCCACCTGCCTGGTATTACCTTTGAACTGGCGCACCGCTACGAAGAGAGAAAAGGCCTTGACCAGGCCCGCACTATGAGCAAATGTGCCGCCTGCCACGTGGTGGCCAGAAGCAAAGAAATCCGCGAATACACCAATGACTGGAACCCCAAAGTGCAGGCCACCCTTGGTAAGTGGACTTTAGAATATTCTTTTCTTTATCGCGTCTTCCGCAATTCAAGTGAAACCCCTTTAAATATCTACAACGAAGCCATGCGGCCTGTGGCTGGTGACGGAACGATTGTTAAACCGGGAGAAGGAGATGACCGTTTTGACGCTGAACTTCAATATGATGCCACTGATGGCTGGCTTCCATTCGCCCGTACCCCTGAGAACCGCAAGTACTTACACTCTCTTAAGGCCAAGTATGACTTTAACCCTGAGCGGCACTTCTTTGTAGGTTACGTTAACTCCAAAATCAAAAACTTAAGCACTGACGAAGGGCTTAACACCCTCTGGGGCAACTTTGGTGAAGAACTGGAAATAGACTACGACGCCGTGCACGCCCGCTTCTTCACTAAAATAAGAAAAGACATGACCCTTACCCTTAAAGCCAAATACGTAAATATGGACGCCGATGATGTATTTTTAGATGTTGTTGAAATGGTATCTACTAAAACAGGCACCACCTATCGTGAAGCTATCGGTTGCACCTGTGATGTTACCCGCTACTCGGCTTACGATAGCGATGAATTCATCTTTGAGGGGGATCTGGCCTGGCGCCTGAGTCGTGCCCTTAAGCTCTACTTCTCTTACGGCCTTGAGATTATAGACCGCAATAACGCCGCAGACCACGAGTTAGGCCACCCGCCGGTTAATGATAAAACCACCGAGCATAAGTTCAAAGTAGCGGCTAACTGGCGGCCTATGAAAAATCTCAAGTTTAAAGGCCACTACAAGCTGGAAATCATAGATGACCCTTATACCCACAAAAATGCCTATTGTCCTACCACTTTGCCAGGATTTGATAATGATATAAATGACGACGGCTGGGCGGATATCTGGAATCCGTATAACTGGTATTCAGAGTGGGTTTATGCGGCCCGGCAGTTTGACGCTTCGGTCCAGCCTGAAACGGCCCACGAAATCGTCGCTAAAGCAGATTACACCTTTAGCCCTCAGCTGGCTCTTCAGGGTAACATCCGCTACTACTTTGGTGACAACGACGACTTAAAAGTCTATGAATACTAACGCGAAGGCTTTAACGCCGGACTTAACCTGAGCTACATCCCGGCGGCCAAGCTTGGTTTTAACTTTGGCTACCACTTCTACTGGGATAGGACGCAGACGCGTCTGTGTTCAGCCTTTTACCACGGGTGAGCTGGCCACGTCTTTTCCTCCCAGGTGGGAGGTAACGGCCAGGAAATTGAATGGGAAAACGACGTGCACGTTTTCTTCGCCAGTGTAAACTTTGTGCCTACCAAAAAGCTTGAGCTGGCGGCCAGTATTTCCTACACCCTTGGTGAAGCAGAGATGGATAGCGTGGTCTTCACCGCCGCTGATGATCCCTTTCCTTTAGATGGATACTCCTTTGCAAATCTTACTGGTGTAGAAAACTTCTCTGACCTTGACTACACTATGTTAGAACTTGAGCTTACCGCTACCTATGCTATTAGAGACAACCTCTCTTTCACCCTTACCGGCTGGTATTCTGACTTTGATGACGATGAACCTTACGTCTATGGCGACCTTGACGGTGAAGCCATAAGTGTAACGGGCTTCATCACCTACCGCTTCTAAGCCATCTAAGAGGGCACGGCTTACCGTGCCCTCTTTCTTTTTGGGACTGTTTTACTTTGTTTGCAATGGCAAGCTCATTTTGTCATTTTGCAAGGAGGCCGAAAATTTGCAAGGTCTCAAGTTCATTTATCCCTCAGGTTAAATTAGGAACCATTTGGTTTTATGACGTGGTACATCTCACAGTCAGCTTTGAGAAGATTGACTTTCCTTCCCATAAAAAGGCGGGCCACTTGTTCAAAGGCCTCGGTTAAGTCAGATACATAAATTTGATGTTTACCGTTTTTGGAAAGTTTGGCCTCAATCTCCGGGTGAGTGCTTAAAAAAGCGGCCACCTCTTCAGCTACTTCACAGGCTGGGTCAACAAGGGTTATACGACGGCCAGCTTTGGCCTGAATAATTGGCTTAAGTAAGGGATAATGAGTACACCCCAGCACTAGAGTATCAATTCCTCGCATTTTTAGAGGAATAAGATATTTTTTGACAATACGTCTTGTTTCTGGCTTTTTAAGCCATCCTTCTTCCACCAACGGCACTAAAAGCGGACAGGCGTTCCCATAAACTTTAACTTCTGGGTCAATTTCAGCTATTTTTTTCTGATATATACCGCTTGAAACGGTAGCCCTGGTGCCTATTACGCCGATAACCTTTTTCCTGGTAACAGCTAAGGCTTTTTTTACCGAGGGACTGACCACTTCAAAAATAGGTATTTCGGGAAATCGCTGGCGCAGGGCCTCAGTAGCCACGCTTGAAGCCGAATGACAGGCCACAACAATTATTTTAGCCCCGTGCTCCAGAAGAAATTCAGCATCTTGGATAGCATAAGATATGATGGTTTCAGGACTTTTAGTCCCATAAGGGGTGCGAGCAGTATCTCCAAAATAGATTAAACGATATTCAGGAAGCTTGCGCACAAGCTCCCTGACAATAGTTAAGCCCCCTATGCCTGAATCAAATACCCCTATCAAGCAGCTTTCCTCAAAAGGGGAATTTCACCGAAACGCAAACGAAGTTTCAACGAACATTCAGGACAAAAAGAATTGCCTTTAAGGTCTGTTTCCATAAGGGTTAATGAGGGATACATTACACAACGAGGATTGCGACAATGGCCAAGGCCAAGCATATGGCCAAAAGAACGTAAGATTTCTTTGTAAACCCGCTTTCTAAAAAGCTCTTCAGGGCGCTCGCCAAAAAGAAAGTCCCTGAGCTTATTCACGGAAATAACGGCGGCTCTGGCCTGAAAATGACTCTCAGAAATAATAGAGTTATGGTGTACGTTGTATAACTCAGCATCAGCCAGGCCTACCACAAAATCTACAGGGCCAGCCTTCTCACGCAAAAAGTCTATAATGAGATGAGCAAAAAAGCGACGACGCCGAAAGCAGAAAGCTGACGGTGGATAAGGAAGTGGCCTGGTTAGTTCTACTTGGGTCTGAAAATTCTCAGCAATTTCTTTAATAAGCTCTTCAAGCCATGGTCCAGAAACCTTTCCCAAAGGCACGAGTAACATAAGAGGCCTTTTCATAAAAACTCCTCTTTAAGTATTTGGGACTTAATTTTAAACCTTCTATCAGGCAATTCAAATTAGGGACAGGCAAAAGCTGGGGACAGGCAAAAGCTGGTGGCCTCTTGGCGTGTTAACAAAAAATTGGGAAGTTCAAACAGAAAAGAGGCAAAGCGAGATGGCCAGAAAAAGCCATTGGGCAAGCATTAAAGTGGCTCCGAGAAGATCCCCGGTTAAGCCACCAAAATTTCGGCGGTAAGAAAAACGCAGACCAAACACCAGCAAAATTACTCCAAAAGTAGCCAGGGGATAGAAATAAAAGGGCAAGCCCCAAAAAAGGTGGCTTATAAAAAGCCTCTTTCTTGAACCTGAAAGAAAAAGAAAGCCAAGGCCTTCTTTTTTGGCCGGAGGAAGAATTAAAGCCACCAAAGAAGAAGCCAGCCTTCCCACCAGAGGCATTAAAAGAAGTGCCAACCAAAGACCTTTTTCTAACACATCGCGAGTAAACAGAAATTCTCCCAGCAGGAAAAAGAAGCCAAATAAGAAAGCCCCTACACCTATCTCTGGCCTTTTTAAAATGGCAAGCCTCCGCGAGATGTCACCCCCTGCAGCCATGGCATCTGCCCAGTCAAGTAAGCCGTCAAAGTGAAAAAAATCAGCCAGATAGTACTTAATGGCCAGCAAAAAAAGCGCAAGATAAGCTGAGGATATGTAAGGTTCCAATACATAAGCCAGAGAAAAAAGAAGGCCTCCCAGGAGAAGGCCTATCAAAGGGAGATAAAAAACACCTCGTTCCAGGGAAAATTCTTTGGGAGCAAAAGGCACCCTGGTAAAAAAAGACACCGCCGAAAGAAAGGCCTGCCATTCATTTTTTAGCATTTTATTAATGGGAGTACTTTTTACCTTACATCGCGTCATCACGAGGCAATGTAGTCGCCGTGGCGAAGTGACCCTAGCAGGTCATACGAGGAAGCCCGCAGGGCCGACGAAGTAATCCTTGTCCCGAGCGCTAGCGAAGGGATCTGAGATTGCTTCGCTTCGCTCGCAATGACAACCCAAAAATTATCATCTGTTTTACGCTCTCATTAATAAAAACTTTAATATCAGATTTTGCTAGACCTTGAAATAAAGGATTACTTCGCTTCGCTCGCAATGACCGGTAAAAAAGGCTCGCAATGACCGGTAAAAGCAAATCTACATAACCCTTTTCATCACTATGAGGAGCAGCAAGGAACATATTCCCCCTAGTGTCACTGCAAAGAGGCCCGCAGGACAGGCGAAGCCGTCTCAGGGACAGGCAAAGTAGTTAGTCAAATTCGTTTCCTTTGGTAACACCGGCGTCCTCAAAAGTAGCCATCTCCGTAAGGATTCTCAGGGCCGTTTCCACTATCATGCTGGCCAGGCAGGCCCCAGTGCCTTCTCCGAGTCTTAAGTTCAGGTCAACAATTGGTCTTAAGCCCAGCTTTTTAACCACCAGGGCTGCTCCCTTTTCTTCTGAACAATGCCCGAGAAAAACAAATTCTTTTATCCGGGGTTCCAGAGCTTGGGCTATGGTGTAACCAGCAAGCGATATAAAGCCATCAATGATAACCGGCACCCTTTTTGACGCCCCACCCAGAAAAAGGCCGGCAATAGCCCCGATCTCTGCCCCACCTACCTTGGCTAGAACATCTATAGGGTCGTCAAATTTATAGCGAGAAAGGGCCTGAGCCACCACTTCGCGCTTTCTTTTTAGGGCCTCATCGTCAATACCTGTGCCACGGCCCACAATGTCTTCTGGTTTTTCTCCAAGCAGAGCGCAAATCACCGCGGCTGAAGGTGTAGTGTTGCCTATACCCATTTCTCCAGGGAGAAGAAGCTTTACCCCTTCTTCGGCAGCCTGACAGGCCAGCTCAAAGCCCACTTCTAAGGAGGCTTGAGCTTCTTCCCGGCTCATGGCCGGTTCTTTCAGAAAATTCCTGGTGCCAGGGCAAACTTTGCGTTTGATAAGACCCTCTGCCTGAACTTCTCCAGCCACGCCGACATCCACCACAAAGACTTCGGCTCCTGCCTGCCTGGCAATCACGTTTATTCCGGCTCCCCCGGCCAGAAAGTTATAAATCATCTGTTTGGTAACCTCTGGTGGATAAGCGCTAACGCCTTCTTCCACCACGCCGTGGTCGCCGGCAAACACGTACACACGTTTTTTTAAAGGTAGCTGGGGAAAAAGCTCGCCAGTGATGTAAACATACTGTTTGGCTAACTCTTCAAGATAACCAAGGCTTCCCCTGGGTTTAGTAAGGTTATCTAGGCGCTTTTGAGCGCGTTCATAATCAGCGCGGTTAAGCTCTGGTAACCTGATTTCCATAAGAAAACCTCCAGAATAATACAAACAGCCACCACCAAAAAAGTGGCCACTTTTATAATTTTTTCAGCCTGAAAGATATCTGAAACTTCCCGTTCGCGCAAAGGTTTTCCAAAACGGCCTTTATCAAAGAATTTACCCTGATAAAAAACCGGCCCTCCCAGCTCTATACCCAGCGCCCCGGCCATAGCGGCTTCTGTATAACCAGAGTTGGGAGAGTCATGCTTACGGGCATCAGCCAGCATTGTCTTTAAGGCCAGCCAGAAGTTTTGCCGGCAAAATCCCGCGGCTATCACGATAAAAAGTCCTGCCAGGCGAGCAGGGAAAAAATTAAGGACATCGTCAAGCCTGGCGGGAAAGTAGCCAAATTTGCGCCACTTTTCAGTTTTATAACCATACATGGAATCAAGGGTTTCGCAAACCTTGTAAAAGGTAGCCCCGTAAATACCGCCTACTAAATACCAGAAAAGCGGGCCTACCAGAGCATCGGTGAAGTTTTCAGCCAGGGTCTCCACAGAAGCCCGCACACACTGGGAGGAATCAAGACGTTTGGTCTCCCGGCCAACAAGAAAAGATAGGCGCCTGCGAGCAAGACTTATGTCTTCCTCAAGGGTTTTGGCCACTTTTAGCACCTCACGGCGCAAGGCAGTGGGAGCGATAAAGAAGTAAAGCCAGACAACCTCAATGGGGGGGACAAAATAAACAGTGAGCCCAATACTCCACAGAGAAAAGAGCCCTGTAGCCAATAAAGTTAGTAAGCCCCCCAATCTTCCCCAATGATAGAAAAAACGGCGAAAAAATTCAGCTAAATCACCAATTAAACGGACGGGATGCCAGCGCACCTGTGGGTCAGCCAGAATTAAGTCCAGAAAAAAAGCAAGCCCTATTGTTAAAGCAGGTGGCAAATTAACCATTGACGTTTGCCCTAAAAAGACTCACCATAATAGCATGGAAGAAGACGTAGCCAAGGCCTTAGCCTACCAAGTAAAAAGAGACCTTGCCGAGCGCTATTTTAGCGCAAGAAGAGTAATTGAAGAAGATACCCAGAATTATTTCCAAAAAATAGAAGAAACAAAGAAAAAATTTATTACAGCGCTTGAAGAAGCCTTTGGCCGCCTTTATCTCCTCCTCCATAAAGATTCTGACCTTATAAAACGATTTCTGGATATAGTCGGCTTTAAAGAAGCTTATTTTGGAGATAAAGAACCATCTCTTGAACTACTTTCTGGGTTTCACTTGAGGGGCTTTACCTCTAAAGGGCGGTACAAAAACCTCTTTTTAGACTGTTACCAGAAACTCGCTGATATTTTGGAAGACTATCAAAAGGCCCTGGAAGAGCTCAGAGTTGAAGCTGAAGTCATTAACCATGAGATTGAAATTTTTAAAGAAAAATACAACCTGAGTGAAATAATGCATTTCTTAAAGGGGCTTGACGCTTCTTCTGAATACGCCGACCTGGGCTTAACCTCTCTTGATGAATCAACTGCTGAGCTGGAAAAAACTATGGAGTTCAAAAAAATTCCTCCCCCTGAAAATTTTTTGCCAGATATTCCTGCTCTTCCTCCTTTAAAAGAAATTCATAAAGAGCTTGCTTCGCTGGCCAAAGAAGCTTTTAGCCGCTATCGCGACAAATCTCAGGCCGTGCTTGATTATGTCAAAACTCATTCGTAAGGTAAGGCGCCATATAGAAAAATTTGCTCTTCTATCTAACGGTGAGCGGGTGCTGGTAGCTGTTTCTGGTGGGCCGGATTCCATGGCTCTCCTTCACGTGCTTTTAGCCTTAAAAGAAGAACTTGAGCTTGACCTCTATATAGCCCATTATGACCACCGTTTGCGCAAAGAGTCCGTAAAAGAAGCCCTTTTTGTTAAGGATTATGCCAAAAAACTCGGGCTTCCTTTTATTTTAGCCGCTGCCCCGGTAAAACTTTACGCCAGAAGAGAGAAAATATCCCTTGAAGCAGCCGGGCGCGAGCTCAGGTATCGTTTTTTTGAAAGAGTTGCCGAAGAATACGGCTTGAACAAGGTGGCCCTGGCCCACCAGGCCGATGACCTGGCCGAAGAAGTGCTTTTACGCTTTATCAGAGGAGCAGGAAGGCGTGGGCTTGCTGGCATTCCCGTAAAAAGAGGCGGTATTTTTATTCGGCCCCTTCTCCTGGTCTCTCGCGAAGAGATTGATGATTTTCTCCAAAAAGAAGGCATTCCTTACGTGGAAGACCCAAGCAATGAAGACCCTCGTTTTTTGCGCAATCGTGTGCGGCACCTGCTCATACCCTTTCTGGAAAAACATTTTCATAAAAATGTAAAAGAATGCCTCAAGCGCACGGCCCTTCTGGTGGCTGAAGAAGAGGAATTTCTGGGCTGCCTGGCCCTTCAAAAACTGGAAAAACACGGGCGAAAAGAAGCTGATGCTTTTCATCTTAGTGTAAGAGGCCTTATCAATGTTCCCCTGGTGCTTAGAAGACGCATGTATCTTGAAGCGCTTAAGGCCATAGGGGTTCCACTTTTTCGCGTAAGGTTAAGCCATATTGAACAGATTGAATCTTTACTCACAGGGAAAACCCGCGGGAATATCAACTTACCTGGAGGCTTTATTGCCAGAAGGGAACCTGGAAGACTTGTCTTTAAAAAAGTTGAAGCCCCTTTAAAGCCTTTCCGAGAAGAAATAACGGGGACAGGCGAATATCTTCTGCCAAATAACATCACTCTTCGGGTTTATTACACTAGGGCCGGTGAAGCTCCCAAAAATGCCCTGGTGCTTGATGCCCAAAAGGCCAGTTTTCCGCTGATAGTGCGCTCACACCTTCCTGGGGACCGTATAAGGCTGCTTGGCCTTTCAGGCCGTAAAAAGCTAAAAAAAATCTTTTGGGAACATAAGCTCACCCACGACGAACGACGTATCTGGCCTATTGTAGAAAAAGACGGCGAGATTATCGGCCTCCCAGGCCTGGCCATAGCGGAAAACTATGCTCCTAAAGACGCGAACCAAAAGGCCCTGGTGATAGAATTTTCTTTTGCTTAATTAAGCCGTTGATAAATGGTTAAAACATAAGACCGTGTCATGCAATGACTTGGTCGTGTTGTCACTACCAGGAGATACCTCGCTTCTCGCTCGGGACAGGCGAAGCAGTCTAAAGTAAAAGCAGTCTCAAAAACAGATAGTCTGGTATTTGACTAAAGCTTTTAAATATCAGGCTTTTGCCAAATTATGGCCTGCCAGCCTTCTTTATCTGCTAATTCTAGAAAAGAAAACCCCTGATACAAATTTAAGAGAAAAGAGGTGCTTTCTTTTAGAAAACCGCTTGCTACCAAAAGCCCACCTTTGGCCAGGCGGTCTTTAACTAGAGGGGCATCTTCTGTAAGCACCCTTAAAAATATATTGGCCAAAATCAAATCAAAAGAGCCTTTAACCGCTGCCAGAGGGGCACAAAAAGATAAAATCTGTGCTTCCAACCTGTTTCTTATTACATTTTCCCGACACTTTTTAGTAGAATCAAAGTCAATATCTAAGGCCAGGACCTGAGATTGGGGGAAGAGTCTGGCTGCCACCAGAGAAAGAATTCCGCTTCCTGCACCCCAGTCAAGAATGCGCTTGGGTTTAATTCCCTGGTAATAAAGTTTATCGAGCAAGTATAAAACAAGTAAAGTGGTGGGATGAAGCCCTGAACCAAAAGCTCCCTGGGGAGCTAAAATAATTTTTGAATACGAAGGCTCTCCTTGCCAGAAAAGACTTAAACGGCTCTTAGGAAGACGCAGTAGAAAACCCGGTTCAGGAATTTCAGTTATGGAAAGCCCTTCTTCTTGAGGCACACTTTGCCAGAGGCGAAAAACATTTTCAGCCAGACCTTTTATTTCATAGGCAAGAACTCCACATTCCAGACGATAAAAAGAAAGAACCTCTAAGTCTCTTAAAAGAAAAGATTCTATTTCCTTTTCCAGTAATATTCGCCAGATTTTCATTTATTTTCCCTTGCCAGGTAAAATGGGTAACATTAAAACTTCAGTATGTCCGCCTATAAAGCCATAATTTTTGACGTTGATGGTACACTATACTACCAGGCTCCCCTGCGGCGAAAAATGCTTAAAGAACTCCTGTTAAGCTTTATCTTTAATCCGTTAAAAGGTTATCGGGAAATTCGCCTTATAAAAACTTTTCGTGAAGAGAGAGAAAAGCTTCGCCATTTTAGTCCGGGAAAAGATACCCTCCTTGAAGAACTTCAATATTTAATCCCCGCCCAAAAATTAGGAATTTCCCCTCAAGAAGTTAAAAAAGTTATAAAAGACTGGATTTTTGAAAAGCCACTCAAGCATTTGAGGGCCTGTAAAATCCCCGGGCTAGATGAGTTTTTGGCTCTTTGTAAGGCTCAAGGCCTAAAAACTGGCATATTTTCAGACTATCCCGCCAGCCAAAAGCTTGAAACCTTAGGGATTTTACAGCACTTTGACTTAGTTCTTTGCGCTACCTCTCCTGAAATAAATGCCTTTAAGCCCTCACCCAAAGGTTTAAAAGTGACCATGGAAAAACTTGGGCTTGGCCCACAAGAAATATTATACGTGGGAGACCGGTTAGAAGTTGACGGCCTTTGCGCTGAAAGAGCAGGTGTTTCTTTCGTTTTAATCTCTCCAGGGGCTAAAAAAATTTCGGATTTTCTTCAGGTAGAAGACTACTTCTCCCTTTTGCAAATTATCTTCGGGCCTAAGAACTAAACCAACGGGTTGAGAGCATTCTTGACATTATCAAGTATTATAGCGAGGCCTCGTCAGAGGCCTAAACAATCTCTTCCCTTAAAGGATAAAAACTAATGTTTTGAAGTTTTGCAAAGGTCTTTGAACTTATAAAAATTAAGAAATTGGATCTTTTTGGCTTTTAGCCGAAAGAAAGATTATAAAATTTTACAAAAAAACTATTTCCTTATCAGGATAAGCTCTATCAGAATATGCCCTTTTGTCTCGTTTAAGCCTAAGCAAACTTTTTAGTTTTTCGGCTGCTTTATTCACAAACCCTTTACTCCC
>NZ_LSFI01000061.1 GCF_001642325.1 Thermodesulfatator autotrophicus
TTTTTCGGACACAATTACTGAAATACTACCCGATTGGTTAACGCGTAGGCCCCAAAGACCTGAAACAAAACCAAACAAAACACCATAAAAACGATACGAAATTTTTTAAACATTTTCCCCCTCCTTATATTTTTTGATTTTCTGGCTTAAAAAGCCTAAAATCCCCAGAGCTAATCCTAGTAAAACTATAGTGGCGGGTTCGGGAACATTTGCGGGAGAAGAAAAGCTGATGGTGTAGTATATATCCCCCTCCCAAGCTGCTCCATCCCAGTAGGCCAAATAGTCTTCTGTTGCCTGAGGAGCTAATTGGGCATCATAAGGGCCATCGGAGAAAATTTCTTCATCAAAGATGTTATAAGGATCATAATCATAAGAGGAAATGCCCAGATAATAGATTCCTGGAGCTAGATCAGGGTCAGATATACGAGCATTAAGGTTAAGTTGACTTATATCATCATTGCTCCATAAGCCTCGGCCATATTGATCAAACAAAAAAAGCTGAAAGTCACCCTGGCCACTGGTTACTGCTTCAAAGGAACCTCCACCCCACCAGAAAGTAAAAAGATCTGCACCTGCCAGGTTATTAAATGCATCTGGAAATTCTAGGTAACCATTAATTTGAGTAGTACCCTCTGCCACCAAAATAGCTGTATCTAATGTCTTCCCCGCGTCTCCTATCTCCTGGAATAAAACCGCATAACTCCGGCTAGTCATTACCAGGAAAAGCCAGACACTTAAAAAAAGCCATTTCTTCATAAACCCCCCTCCTCAATATTTTTGGGGGAATTAAGTCATACGGAGATTACAAAGTGATGGCTCAGATTTAAAAAATGTGTGACAAACAAAAAAGAACTTTAAAGAATATTTTGACAAAATTTGTATGGTGTGCTTTTTAGCTGTTTTTTAAACTGTTCCTGAATTGCTTTATGGATTCTGTATTCTCACGCTAATAAAAAGGGAAGAATAATCACTCACAAGAACTTGTATCTTAAAATTCTGCTAGATTAATGCTGTTTAAATTTTAGTTTTCTGGTAACAGAAAAAGTCTTTTAAGCACGATGGTGGCATAACTTCCCTTGGGCAAGAAAAATTCAAGCCACACCTGGTTTCTGTTAACTATTTCAAACTTGAGTTTCTGCGGGATAATGGCTACTTCACGGGGATAAGTTTTAAAAGTAGCTCCTTTGGCCAGGGTGCGGAATTTTTCAAGGCCTTCTATTCCTTCGCGTCTTAACACTTCTTCCATTAGTTCTTTCAATTCCGGGTCTAACTTGAGTCTTGGGCTGGGTAAGGGAATTTTTTGATTCAGGATGGCTTCGGTCAGCTCTTCGGGAAAATCGCGATAAAAAAGCAATTCACCCAGAAGATAAGGGACAGGCCAAAGTTTTAGGCCCAATTTTTTCAGGTAGAGCTTTACGGTTTCGTTCCAGATATAAGCTTGATAAGCGTGGCAGAGCATCAAAAGATACTCCCGATCAACCAGGGCAAAGGCTCGTTTAAAAGTGCGTTTTGAAGGTTTGTGTCCAGCCAAAAATTCTAAAAGTCGCCTTTCCCAGGGGCTTGGTGCAAGTTCTACACAGGCTGAAAAATTGAGCCAGTTTTCTTTAAGGCAGCGGCGAAAGCCTTCGGTTTTTTTCATTTCATACTGGCTTCCTTCTGCCAGCAAAAGGTATAAGGCTTTTTCGTAGTTGCCCATAATAAGCTCTTTTATGGCAAACTCCTGCCCGCGTTTAACAGAGCCAAAACGCTGTTCGTCAAAGTAGTTCGCTACGCCGTAGCGCAAAACCAGGTCTCTTTCTCGTGAAAGCTTTTCCGGGACGACTTGAACCTCTCGCACCAGAATACGGAAAAAATTACCTTTAAGCCGGGCCTTTGACATGGGATGCTTGGTCTGGCCAAGATAGAAGAGCTCATAATTTTTGCCTTTTATATCCTTCTTGGGGCCGTGGCGGATAGTTAAGTATTGGTAAGAGATGGCATGGCGGTCTTTAAGTCCGCCGTATTGGATAGCTGAGGCTTTAAGACGCAGGCGCCTGGCAATGTCACCCACTACATCCCAGGTAGTGGCCCCGCGTTTGTAAAGACGATAAAGGGCATAATCACCTTTAGGTTCAGCTTTTATGTCAGCCACTTCGTAAACAATGAATTCTTCTGGTTTATATTTGATACGCATACGGCCAAGTTATAACACGTTATTTTGGGGACAGGCAAAATTAGAATTAGGTTTAGTCCTTTGCAATTTTTTCCGAATTAATATCAAAAAAGAGAGGTTGTTTTGCTTGCCAAAACTTTTTCAGCAGCTTTGTGGGGAGTTGAGGCCCGTCTCATAGAAGTGGAAGTTGACATTTCTTACGGTTTGCCAGGTTTTTCTCTAGTAGGTCTCCCGCAGGGAGCAGTAAAAGAAAGTAAAGAGAGGCTTAGAGCCGCCTTTAAAAATGCTGGCTTTGATTTCCCCGACCAGAAAATTACCGTAAATCTCGCGCCTGCTGACCTTAAAAAAGAAGGCAGTGGCTTTGATCTTCCCATTGCCATAGGGCTTCTTAGCACCATGCGGGTTTTAACACAGGAAAAGATTAAGCAGTTCATTTTTTACGGAGAGCTTTCTTTAGACGGCAAACTCAAGGGCGTGCGCGGTATCCTCCCTGTAGCTTTACTGGCCAAAGAAAAGGGGCTTTCTCTCTTTTGCCCTTTTGAGAACGCTAAAGAGGCCTCCTTGGTAAAAGACCTCCAGATTTTTGCCGCCAAAGACCTGGCTCAGGCAGCAGCCATCTTACGTGGAGAAGCAAAGCCGCCCAAAATTCCTAAAAATTTTGAAACAGTCCCCATAGACTATCCAGACCTTTCTGAAATCATTGGCCAGGAACAGGCCAAGCGGGCCCTAGAAATAGCGGCCGCTGGTGGCCACAATGTTTTACTGGTGGGGCCACCAGGGTCTGGTAAAAGTATGCTGGCCAAAAGGCTTCCCGGGCTTCTTCCGCCGCTTTCTTACGAAGAAGCCCTTGAATCCACCCGCATTTACAGTGTAGCCGGCCTTCTTTCTGAAGAAAAAGCAGTACTATGGAAAAGGCCTTTTCGAGCCCCACACCACACGGTGTCTGACGCTGGCTTGATCGGAGGCGGTAATCCCCCTCGGCCTGGAGAAATTTCTCTGGCTCATAGGGGTGTGCTTTTCCTGGACGAATTACCAGAGTTCAGGCGCAATACCCTTGAGGCTTTACGCCAGCCCCTTGAAGAAGGCCAAATTACAGTATCACGCGCTAACATGACCATTACTTACCCAGCAAGGTTTATACTGATAGCAGCCATGAACCCCTGCCGTTGTGGCTATTACGGGGATAAACGCAAGGCCTGTCAGTGTACACCTCAAGAAGTGCGGCGTTATCGTCAAAAAATTTCTGGGCCTCTTCTTGACCGTATAGATATTCAAATAGAAGTCCCAGCCGTGGAAATAAAAGACTTAAGCCAGGCCCAAAAGGGAGAATCTTCTAAAACTGTAGCTGAAAGAGTTTTAAAGGCCAGAGAAAAGCAGAAAAAGCGCTTTAAAAAGGAAGGCTTTTTAAATGCCCATATGAGTAACCGTGAAATAAATAGTTATTGCTCATTAGGGCCTAAAGAAAGGGCTGTTCTTGAAAAAGCAGCGGATAAATTAAATCTTTCCGCCAGGGCCTGGCACAGGGTTATAAAAATAGCCCGCACCATTGCTGACCTTGAGGCCGAAAAAGACATAAAAACACCTCATCTTTTAGAAGCCCTGCAATATCGCTTCTTTGACCGTCCGTTATGGTAAAGAGGTGGGCGGATTTTCCGCCCACCTTTAAATACCCGTAGGAAACTTGGGGAAGTGAGCTAAGCTCTTTAACGCCTCTTTAATTTTCTCTTCTGGATATTCGTAATCCTGTAACTTACCCTCAAGATAGGCATCATAGGCCGCCAGGTCAAAATGGCCATGCCCGCTAAAACCAAACACTATAACCTTTTCTTCGCCTGTTTCTTTACATTTTAAAGCTTCATCAACCGCGGCCTTGATAGCGTGGCTGGTTTCAGGAGCCGGGATAATTCCTTCTGTTTGAGCAAAGAGGAGAGCAGCTTCAAAACAAGGGTTTTGAGGATAGGCCCTGGGTTTTATAAAGCCGTCTTTTACCAGCTGACATACCAGAGGAGCATCGCCATGGTAGCGCAGACCTCCGGCATGAATAGCTGGTGGCTCAAAAGAATGCCCAAGAGTGTGCATTAAAAGGAGCGGGGTTAAACCGGCGGTATCACCAAAATCGTAGGTATAAATGCCTTTGGTCAGGGTGGGACAACTAGTAGGCTCAACAGCTATAACTTCCGCCTCAAGTTTACCTTCTATTATGTCTCCAATAAAAGGAAAAGCAAAGCCGGCAAAGTTGCTGCCTCCGCCCACACAGCCAATGAGTATATCAGGTTTTTCTCCAATCAGAGCAAGTTGTTTCTGGGTCTCAAGGCCTATAACTGTTTGATGGAGTAAAACGTGGTTCAATACGCTCCCCAGGGCATAGTTAGTGTCCTCATGGGTAGCTGCATCTTCTACCGCTTCTGAAATGGCTATGCCCAGGCTCCCGGTGGAATCCGGGTTTTCTTCAAGGATTTTGCGGCCTGCCTGGGTGCGGTTAGTAGGGGAGGGGAAAACCTCTGCTCCCCAGATGTGCATAAGGCTTTTGCGAAAGGGCTTTTGTTCAAAGGAGACCTTTACCATGTAAACCGTGCATTCCAGGCCAAAAAGTTTACAGGCAAAAGAGAGGGCACTTCCCCACTGGCCAGCTCCAGTTTCAGTGGCAAGTCTTTTAATGCCGGCTTTTTTATTATAATAAGCCTGGGCCACAGCGGTGTTGGGTTTATGGCTCCCGGGCGGGCTTACACTCTCGTTCTTAAAGTAGATGCGAGCTGGAGTCCCCAGGGCCTTTTCCAGATTGCGGGCCCGATGAAGAGGGGTTGGCCGCCATAGTTTATAGATATCCCTGACTTCGCTTGGAATTTCTATCCAGGGTTCAGGGCTCATTTCCTGTTCAATAAGGGCCTTAGGGAAAATCGGTTCAAGGTCTTCTGGTTTAACAGGTTCTTTAGTCTGAGGGTTTAATGGCGGCGCAGGGGGGCTGGGAAGCCTCGGAATAATGTTATACCAGGCCTCAGGGAGTTCTTTTTCTGGAAGTAAAATTTTGGTCTCGTCCATTGGATTCCTCCTGCTAATCATTAGAAATAGGCCGTAAGCTCAGGGCTTTCTGGTAAAGCTCTAAATATTTTTCAGAAACCTTGTCCCAGGTGTATTTTTCGTAAATGTGTTCTATGGCCTGTTTTATCATTTGTTTTATCCTGGCTGGCTCTTTGCGGTAAACTTCAAAGGCCCGCAAAATAGCGCCAGCTAATTCTTCAGGCTTTTGCTCCACATAAACAAAACCATTAAAGCCGTCTTTTACCTTTACGAGACCGCCTGTGTGTCTCACTATGGGGAGATTTCCCATAAGCTGGGCCATGAAGTCGGTAAGGCCGCAGGGTTCATAATTTGAGGGAATAACGAAGAAATCTCCAGCGGCGTAAATTAAGTTAGCAAGTTTTGGATCGTAACCCAGAAGAAGGGCCATGCGGTCAGGGAAATCTCTGGCGATGCTTATAAGACTTTCTTCTATTTCTGGGGTTCCGGTGCCAAGGATTACTGTAAGGAACTCTTCGCCCTGTTCATAAAGCATTCTAAGGGTCTGGGCCAGTATGTTTATACCTTTTTGTTCAGTCAAACGAGAAATAGCCGTAAGAAGAGGCCAGTTCTCGCGGTCATCTGGACTACCAAAGGCTTTTACGCGAAGATCACGCTCTTTTATTTTGTGCAAAAGTTCCTTACGACAGACCTTTTTCCCGGAAAAATCACCCTTGAGAGGGTCAAATCCAGCGGGAAGACCTAATTTTTCAGGTTTACGTGGGTCAAAATCTTCCGGCGTGATGCCATTGGTGATACCGTAAAGTTTGATTCCTCTCTCCTTTAAGGCGTGCCCTAGCCAACCGGTATGGGCATCAAGGTCTGTTTCCTGTAACTCTTTAGCGTATTGTTCAGAAACTGTGTTTATTACGGCGTACTTGGCCCCACAGAGGAAGGGGTTAAAAGAGCCGTTTAGCAAAGAGTCATTTATAACCCACCAGGGAAGGCCGGTATTGGCCTTGGCAAAGGGGAGGTCAGCTACATCTTGATGATAACCGAGACCGGCGTTGTGTATGGTGATAAGAAAACCCGAATAGGGAAAATAATGCCGAAAGCCCATAATTTCTCGGGCTAAAGCCGGAGTGCAGGCTGTATGTCCGTCATGGCAATGGATAATCTCTGGCTTTTCCTCAAAGTATATGGCCGTACAAAGAGCCGTTTTCTGAAGCAGTAGATTCATCGCAAAGTAATCAAAATGGGCAGAGCCTTTCTTTTTCCAGGGCTCCCTTTTTTCTTCTTCCTCGGTGTAGGTATAAATTCCCAGTTTTTCAGCGTAGCGGTCGGCTTCTATAAGAAAGATGCGCACACCGTTAAGCTCTCCCTGCCAGAGAGAAACGTCTTCTCGTCTTTCTTCGTGGGCGTAGTCCATATCTACTGAAAAATATATGCCTGTTTGCCAGAAGCCGAGCTTTTCCGGATCTAAAAAGCCATAGCGAGGCATGAAAACCGTTACTTTGATGCCTTTTCTCACCAGGGCTTCTGATAGCTCCTGGGCTACATCTTTTAAGCCACCGGCCCCGGCAATATCTCTGTATTCTCTGGTCAAAGTATAAAGATCTTTGATTTGAAACATATTTCCTCCAGGAATTAATTAAATTTGAACTGGCCTTTACCTAAAATATCATGCAAATGTAAAATCCCCACTACTTTTTTTTGCTCATCGGTAACAGGCAAAACCGTAATCAGCTTTTTTTCCATAAGATAAAGGGCTTCGGCGGCTAGAGCTTCGGGGGCTATGGTTTTAGGGTTAGGGGTCATAACTTCTCTAACGGGAAGGTTTCTAAAGTCACCATGTTTTAAAAGGGCTCGCCGCAGGTCTCCGTCAGTTACAATACCACAGATTTTCTTTCCGTCTTCAACCACCAACGCACAACCCAGGCGTTTTTCATCCATTACTTTGATGACCTGAGACATGCTATCTCCTGGAGAAACTAAAGGTAACGCGTCTCCAGTTAGCATTATTTGAGCCACTGCCACTTTAAGCCTTTCTCCAAGAGAACCACCAGGGTGATTGCGGCGGAAGTCTTCAAGGCGAATATTGCGCAGTTTGGCAAGCACCATAGCCAGGGCGTCGCCCATTACCAGAGTGGCGGTAGTGCTTGAGGTAGGGGCTACACCCAAAGGGCAGGCCTCACGCGGAACACCTATGTCAATTACCACGTCGGCTTTTTGGGCCAGAGTTGAAGAAGGATTGCCTGTTAGGGCTATAATTTTTACGCCACGATTTTTGAGTGAGGGCAAAAGCTTGTTAACTTCTTCGGTTTCGCCGGAGTTTGATATGGCGAGGAGTATATCATCCCCCACTACCATACCCAGGTCACCATGAAGGGCCTCAGCTGGATGCAGGAAAAAAGAAGGAGTGCCTGTAGAAGAAAGGGTGGCCACTATTTTGCGACCAATCAGGCCACTTTTCCCAATTCCGGTTACTACTACTCGCCCGCGAGTGTTAAGAATTAGCTCAACGGCTTTTACAAATTCAGGGCCTAATTTTTTTTGAACTTCTTCCAGACCTTCTATCTCTATAGAAAAAACTTCTTTGGCTGATTTTATTATGAGTTCCTGTTCCATAGTCCATAAATTACTAAATTTTGGAATTTCTGCCAGACATAAGGATTTTGCCTGTCCCTAAAATTTGCAAATAAAAGAAAGAGTATATAAACTCTACAAACGATGAAAACAATGAGTAAAGAAACCCAAGAATATATCCACGAAAAAGAAAAAAAAGACTTTAGGCGCTTTCTTAAAGAGTTACCAGTAGACAAGAAAAAATTACTTTTAAAGATTTTTGAAACTTTTATTGAAACTGACGAACACCTAAGTGCTGAAAAATTGGCTGATAGGCTAAAAGCCAAGGGTATTTCTGTATCTTTAAAAGACGTAGAAGAGGCCCTTAAATTCTTTTGCTGTTTGGGGTTTGCCCAGCGTAAGGAGTTTATGGGAACTCCTCCTGTTTTTGAACATCGCCATCTGGGTGAGCACCATGACCATTTAATCTGTACCAGCTGTGGCAAAATAGAAGAATTTTATTTTCCAAAGCTTGAGGAAACCCAGAATGAAATTGCCCGCCAATATGGTTTTAAACCCCTTGACCACCGCCTGGAGATTTATGGCCTATGCCGGGAGTGCCAGGCGCGTCGTAAAAGGCCTTCTTTGCCTTTAGCCCTGGTCTCTCCTGGAGAGAAGGTCAAGGTAGAGCGCCTGACAGGGTGTGGAAAAGCACAGGGGCGTCTCGCTTCCATGGGCCTGATAGAAGGTGATGTGCTTGAAGTGATTAACAATTGTGGGCCTATAGTGGTTAATGTAAGAGGAACACGGCTGGCCATAGGCCAGGGCCTTGCCCAAAAAATTTTCGTAACTCCGGTAGATTAGTCTTCAACCCTTAAACGCTTGATAAGGCTTGTTTTTCCCGTATCTTCTATCTCTAAATAGACGGCCTCAAGTTTTTTAGGACCGGTTTTAGGGACTTCAAGCTTTCTAGGTATTTGAGTGAGAAACATTTCAATAGCCTGGTCCTGACGCATACCGATTACTCCGTCGCGAATTCCAGTCATACCTACGTCGGTCAAATAAGCTGTTCCATTCGGGAAAATTCTTTCGTCTCCAGTTTGTACATGGGTATGGGTGCCAATTACAGCTGAGACCTTGCCGTCAAGATACCAGCCAAGGGCAAGTTTTTCCGAAGTGGCCTCAGCGTGAAAATCTACAAGGATGTAAGGGGTCTTTTCTCTCAAGTTTTCAGCCAGGGCCAGTCCTACTCTAAATGGGCACTCAAGATGGCGCATAAAAACCCGCCCTTCTAAATTAATGACACCCAGTTTAAGACCATTTTTTTCAAGAATAGCGTAACCTTTACCTACAGCTCCAGCGGGATAATTAGCTGGGCGCAACACCCGCTCGGCCTTGGCTAGGTAGGGAAGAAATTCTCGCCGCCATATATGGTTGCCAGAGGTGAGCAAATCAAAGCCAGCGTTAAACAATTCAAGGGCTACAGCTTCTGTTAAGCCGTAGCCCCCGGCCGCATTTTCGGCGTTTCCAATAACAAAGTCAGGAGATAACTCTTTTATCAATCCGGGGAGAAATTTATTAATGGCCTTTCTCCCCGGACGGCCAACTATATCGCCTACAAAAAGGACTTTAACGGGCATATTCTACCGCCCTCGTCTCACGAATTACCGTAACCTTTATCTGGCCAGGGTAGGTTAGCTCTTTTTCTATTTTTTTAGCAATATCTCTTGAAAGATGTACTGCTTCGGCATCAGATAACTTATGACTGTCAACTATTACGCGGATTTCACGCCCCGCCTGGATAGCGTAAGCCTTTTGTACCCCCGGAAAGGAAGTAGCTACCTTTTCCAATGTTTCCAGGCGCTTTATATAAGATTCAAGCAGTTCTTTTCTGGCGCCAGGCCTTGCTCCAGAAACAGCGTCAGCTGCTTGGACTAAGATGGCAAGAATAGATTCAGGTGGAACGTCTTCGTGGTGCGCAGCAATAGCGTTAACGATTTCTTCGTCTTCGCCGTATTTTTTGGCCAGTTCTGCGCCGATGAGGGCGTGAGGACCTTCCATTTCCTGGTCAACAGCCTTGCCTATGTCGTGGAGAAGCCCAGCCCGTTTGGCTTTTTTCACGTCAAGGCCAAGTTCCCCAGCCATGACTCCGCAGAGGTAAGCCACTTCTATGGAGTGCTGCAGGACATTTTGGGAATAACTGGTGCGGTACTTGAGCTTACCAAGTAAACGCAAAAGTTCAGAGGAAAGGCCATAGACACCCACGTCAAAGGCCGCGCGCTCACCTATTTCTTTAATGGTGACGTCAAGTTCTTCTTCAACCTTTTTGACCACCTCTTCAATACGGGCTGGATGGATGCGGCCATCAGAAATGAGTCGTTCAAGGGCAATGCGAGCCACCTCGCGACGCAAAGGGTTAAAGCCTGAAAGCACTACCACTTCAGGGGTATCGTCAATAATCAGGTCAACCCCGGTAGCAGCTTCAAGGGCCCTTATGTTTCGGCCTTCCCGGCCAATAATACGGCCTTTCATATCTTCACTGGGAAGAGGTACCACTGAAACAGCCTTTTCGGTGACCATTTCCGTGGCACAGCGAGAAATAGCCAGGGCCAGAATTTCTCTGGCTCGGCGATTAGCTTCTTCCCTAGCTTCGGTTTCTATACGCACGAGCATACGCGCTGCTTCTTCTTTGGCTTCTTCTTCGGCCTTTTTGAGGACAATTTCCTTGGCTTCCTCGTGGGTGAGTTGGGCGATCTTTTCAAGTTCTTTTTGCTGGGCTTCTGCCAGAGCTTTAAGTTCTTCTTTCTGTTTTTCTATTTCGTTTTCTTGCTGTTTTAAATACTTTTCTTTGCGTTCTAATTCTTCGGCTCGGCGCTCAATTTGTTCACTACGGCGCTCAAGACTGCTTTCTTTTTCTGAAAGTCGGCTCTCTTGCTCTAGAAGTCTACTTTCTTGTTCTAGAAGACGTTTTTCCTGTTCAGCTAACTTGCGCTGTTTTTCTTCGTATTCCTGGTCTATTTTTTCTTTGTAGCGATAGGCCTCCTCTCTAGCTTCAATCTTAACTTCTTGTTTTAGACGTTCAGCTTCTTCTTTGGCCCTGTTGATTATTTCTTGGGCTTTTTCTTCGACTGAAGCCAGTTTTTCTTTATCTTTTTTTTCTTTAATTTTTATGCCGAGCGGGACGCCCACGCCTATACCTACGGCCAGGGCAATCACCACCAGTAACAGTTCCATAAAAACCTCCTTATTTTGGGGATTAACCCCGCAAGGGAAGGCGGACAGTGAAAGGACAGGCTGTTTAGGACAAACTAAATCACTATTTGAGGCTTAAAAACTCCACAGCCATAAGAATTTATATTTTTAAGCCTCATAGAGGCTTTAAATTTTATTCCCTTCACCGGCCGCCTAGCGGCAAATTAAAAACCCTTACGGGGAAATTAAGCCCCAGGGTGCCGTGTTAACCGGCCCGCACGAGACCCTCACTTTTTAAGTGGGCGGCTCGTCCTTCCTTGCGGTTTCTCCGCCGAAGCGGAGCATACCTCCGGAAGGAGAGGAGCCTCCCCTTGGTCTCGCTGTTGGCTCGGCGGGCTAATTGGTTAATCACGCGCACCCCAGGGAACCTCTTTCAAATATTCGTCTAATTCTGAGGCCTTCTTTAATAAGGCCTCTTTGAGCTCTTCATGCTCTTTTTTTATTTTTACATATTCTGAAGAAATTTGTAAGAGGAGAAGTACCGCCACCTTAAGTGGTGGCAAAAGTCGGTATTTTTGGCGAATTTCTTTTTCTTTTTTAGCCAAAATTTCTCTTATTTCCTCCACCATTTCTTCAGGAAGGTCTGTCTTAAAAGCAAAAACCTGATCAAGAATTTTTATTTCAACAATTCTTTCCAAAGATTAAACCTCAAAATTTAAAATCCAGTAGTAGAAGTTTCTTCCTTGCTTATTTTTAAAGGCAATTCTGAAGAAGCTTGAGTGGTTGTAGGCTCTGGGCTCCCTAAACCTACTTGTTCTATCTTTTGAAGGATTTCGCCGATTTTGCTTTTTACCACGCTCTTTTCGTCCTGTAGCTGGGCTAGTTCTAACTTTAGATTTTCAATTTCAGCGTCTTTCTGGGCAATCTTTTCCATTAAGTAATTTTTTTCTTCGGTAATTTTTTTGATATACCCTATTAAGGCTTCAATCTTTTCTTCAAGAATAGCTATTTCGTCCATACCCACGGTTAGCCTCCTGTTATAAGCTTTAAGAATTTATATAATCCGTTGGCTGATTTTTTAAACCCGAGCCGCCAAAGTTTTATCGCTTATATAAGGGACAGGCAAACTTTTTAAGGCCCGCCAGAATTTAGCCGATAAAAATAGGGACAGGCAAATTTTCTTGCAAGG
>NZ_LSFI01000062.1 GCF_001642325.1 Thermodesulfatator autotrophicus
TGACTGTCAGATAAAGTCTAAACTTTTACACGTCAAAAATTTAGGCTAAAATCTCATCAAGGGTTTTGTTGATTTCTTCTTCAATCTTTCCTTTAAAAAGCTTGGCCGTCCAGCTAAGCTTGGCTTCAAGAATAATTTGCTCTGGTTCAATGCGAAGTTCTCCTTTCACAGGGCCATCTAGTTTTGCTTTAAGCCCCTCCCACTTAACTTTGACCCCATATTTTTGCGCTTTAGGGCCAAAATTGGTCTCAAAAATCTCTTTTAATTTTTCAGGGTCCTGCGTATGGACTCTTTTTATCTTTAAGTCTGCCATAATGGACTCCATAATTTATTTTTGTCTATACTTGTTTCAAAAATATGATTCTTCGCCAAATTTTAAAGAGCCACTTAAATTTGTAACCGAATTGTCAAAAAAACTAAACTTTTCTTTCAAAAATTCCTTCTAAAGTTTTAGCCAAATGGAAAATGAAGCGAAAGTAATAAAATGTCCGTTTTGTGGGTCCCAGGCATATAACCGCTATGGAAAAACTCGAGACGGTTTACAACGCTATCGTTGTCTGGTTTGCAACCGACAATTTACCGAAAAATCAAAACCTAATTTCCTTAAAAGGCCTCTTTGTCCTCATTGTGGACAAAAAATGTATGTTTACATGAAAACTCAAAAGTTCATACGCTGGCGTTGCTCCAGATATCCAGAGTGCTCCACTTATTTAAAAACAGTTTTAGAGAAGGAGGAAAAAGATGTCTTATTACTTACACAAGGTAAAAGGACGAATTCGTCTGCGAACGCCAATAATTAAAAATAACAGGGCAGCAGCTGATCTGGTAAAAAATTTTATAATGCATCTGGGAGGGGTAACTTCAGTCACTACTAACATTCTTACTGGCAGCATCGTAATAAATTATAATCCAGCAATTATTGATGCTGAAGAGATAATTAAAGCTCTGGAAAAAGAAGGTTACTTTAATAGTCATTTAGCTGCTAATTGTGAAACGGTTTTACAAAAACATGTAGAAAAAATAGGAAAACAAGCTGGAAGGGCTATATTTGGCTTGGTATCAGATCACGTTTTAAGAGGAACTGGGCTTTCTTTTTTAAGCCTGATTATATAGAAACTGCCCGCCTTCCCTGCTTCACCTCCCTTAGTTAGGCCTCCTCTCTGAGGAGGTCTTTTTTATCTGTAATCTCCCAGGGAGCAGCGAGGTCCATACGCCCCATATGCCCAAAAGCCGCAAGCTTTTGATAAAAGCCACCTTTATAGAGTGATGGTAGCTTGCGTAAAGAAAATTTTTTCTGAATAGCAGCTGGCCTAAAATCAAAATGTTTCTTTACAAGTTCTTCTATTTTTTCATCTGGAATAATTCCAGTCCCAAAAGTATTTACCGTAATACTCACTGGTCGTGAACGGCCAATAGCATAACTCAAATGTACTTCACACTCTCGAGCAAGTCCTGCAGCCACTACATTTTTGGCTGCATATCGCGCTGCGTAAGCCCCTACCCTATCTATTCGTGTAGGGTCCTTACCACTTAAAGCCGCTCCACTGTGACGGGCATATTCACCATAAGTATCAACTGCATTTTTGCGTCCGGTAAGCCCAGAATGAAGCATAGGGCCACAACCCTGAGGGTCATAGATAATACGAATATCAACAAATGTTTTATTATCAGGTTTGATTTCTTCACCCTGAAAGGCAGGTTCAATTACCTGCTCCCAGATATCTTTTTTAATTTTTTGTTCATTAACTTTTTCCGTAACACAAACAAGAATCATTAAAGAAGATATGGTATATGGCCGCCCATCACGAAATTCTACTCCCACCTGCGTTTTACCGTCTGGCGAAAGATAAGGTAACAAGTTAGATAGTCTAACTGTGGTCAAACGCCTGGCTAGTTTGTGGGCCAAAACAATGGGAAGCGGCATAAGAGATGGCGTATGGTCACAAGCATAGCCGAATACATTTCCCTGGTTGCGCACTTTAATGCGTTCTATTTTTTCATCGTCAAGCTCCTCATCAGATACGCGCCTTTCTTCATCAAGAGGTTGTTCGTTTATGCTAGTAAGAATGGTACAATTACGGGCACTGAAATTTGGGGAACGATAGCCTATCTCATTTATTACCCAGCGAGCCACATAAGGCACATCTATTAAAGCTATAGAAGAAAATCTAACTGCCAGAAATAAAAGTCCTTGAGATACCGCACACTCGGCAATAACAGAAGCCAGAGGGTCCTGCTGTAAAAAACGGTCAACAATGGCATCACTTATCTGATCACAAAGTTTATCTGGATGACCGTCTGTCACCGAAGCTGAAGTGAAAATAAAGTTTTTTCTCATAAATTCCCCTCTCGGGTAACTTTTTTTAAGAAAGCATTGACAAATAAGGAACCAAAGGACGTAGCTGACACTAGTGCCATATCAATTAGCCCCAGAGGACTTAGTGCTAAAATCTTTCTAATCGGGGGCAAGAAAAATAAGCTATGTGCTGCCGCTGTGCCCCACATACACTTGGCCAAATGTGGATTTTTGGGAAGAGCTGCATTTTCAAGAAAAGTGAGCTTATCACTGCGGCAATTCAATGTGTGTAATAACTGGGCAGCAGTAAGGGAAAGGAAAGAAAGAGTACTAGCTTTAGGACCACGACCATATCTCGCCAGGCCGTAAATATAAGGAAGCAGAGAAGCTCCAGAAATAACCGAAGCCTGTAAAGAAAGTCTTTTAAAATCGTTGTTATCCATAATGGGTCTTTGTGTATCTCTCGGTGGTTCCTGCATAATGCCAAGTTCAGCAGGCTCAAGGGAAAGAGCAAGGCCTGGAAAAACATCTGTCACCAGGTTAATCCAAAGAAGCTGCATC
>NZ_LSFI01000063.1 GCF_001642325.1 Thermodesulfatator autotrophicus
GAAAAACATCTGTCACCAGGTTAATCCAAAGAAGCTGCATCTGATTCAAAGGTTGCCCAAGGCCAGCAAGATTGGCTGAAACTGAAACCATTATCTCGCTTATGTTAGTAGAAAGTAAAAACTCAAGTGACTTGCGAATGTTTTTATAAATGATACGGCCTTTTTCTACCGCAAGCACCATCGTGCCAAGCTGGTCATCTTCAATGATGATATCTGCCACTTCTTTAGCTACATCAGTACCACTTCCAGTAGTAATTCCTATGTCTGCCGCTTTAAGAGCCGGAATATCGTTAATACCGTCTCCTGTCATGGCTACCTTGAGGCCTAAGTCTTGGAAGGCCTGGACAATGCGAAGCTTATCTGCCGGGCTTACCCTTGAAAAAACGGAAACTCGCTTTAAAAGACCACGAAAGGCCTCTGGCTTTAAGTGCGAAAAATCAGAAGAATCAAGAATAACAAGTTCATCCTGATTATGTTTATGCCCTTTCCAATAGCATAAGCAGTGGGAGCCTGGTCTCCAGTTATCATCACCGTGCGAATACCAGCCTGATGCAAAAGGGAAATGAGATCTTTAATCCCGGGACGAATTGGGTCTTCCATACCCACAAAGCCTAGCCACACAAAGTTCTCACACCAGGGAGCCTCTTCTTTAAGATCAAGATCTATTCCAGGATCATCAGAGATACCAAAGGCCACACCAAGCACTCTTAAACCTCGTACAGCCAGCTGGTCGTTCAAGTTGGTAAGTTCAATACGTTCCTCTTCATCAAGAGGGTAACGACGACCATCCCTTAAAATCTCCCCGCAAAGCCCGAGCACCTGAGTAGGCATTCCCTTTATGGCGTAAAGAAATTTCCCCGAAGGCAAATGGTGAACTGTTACCATGTAAAGACGGTTTTCTGCTCGATGCACTATACGCACTCTGGGAAACGCCTTTCGCAGGGCTTCAATATCAAGGCCTGCTTTAAAAGCTATTTCAAGAAGAGCCGTTTCTGTAGGCGTACCTTTAAAAGAAATCTCTTTACCGTTTTTTACCACTTCACTTTCATTACAAAGCACACATACTGCCAGTAAAGATAAAAGTTCATCGTTGGCCTGTTCAAATAAAATTTGAGAATCTGGAAAAAAGTTTAAATATTTGTTTTCTAAAGTTTCTGGTTTATAAGGCTTACCGCAACTGATTTCGGTTACGGTCATATGATTTTCTGTAATAGTGCCTGTTTTATCAAGACACATTACTTGAACTGAACCCAGGGCCTCTATAGCGGATAAGCGTCTGACAACGATGTTTTCTTTTTTCATCTCGCGCACGCCAAGAGCAAGGGTAGTAGTAGCCACAGTGGAAAGCCCTTCTGGCACTGCCGCTACTGCTAGAGATAAAGCTGTATTAAGCATTTCAAGAAAGCCAAAGCCCCTTAATATTCCCAGTACGAAAACCGCTCCGCAAAGGGCCCCAGAAATTATCACTAGCTTGGTACCCATTTCGTCTAGCTGTTTTTCTATTGAAGTTTCAGGAGGCCGTGCTTCAGCTAGAGAAAGTTGAATGCGCCCAATCTCGGTATCTTTACCAGTAGCAACAGCCACAGCCTTGCCATGCCCTCCCAGCACCAGCGTTCCCATAAAACACATGTTAATACGATCAGCTAGAGGATAAGTCTCATTAGGGGGAAGAGGTTTTTCGGTCTTAACTACAGGTAGGCTCTCACCTGTTAGAGCCGATTCGTCAATACTTAATCTTTCCGCTTCTATAATACGGCCGTCAGCTGGAACGTAATCTCCCGGACGTAAAAGAAAAATGTCTCCAGGAACTATAGTTTCAGCAGGAACTCGTTTGACTTTTCCCTCTCTTATTACCAGAGCTTCTGGATGAATAAGTTTTTTAAGGGAGCTTATAGTTCTTTCGGCTTCAGCTTCTGTTTTATAGCCTATATAGGCATTTAACCCTACCACACACAAAATAGCTAAAGCGTCAATCACCCCGCCAGTAAAAAGAGAAATTCCAGCTGCTACACCTAAAATAGCTACAGGCACACTTTTTATTTGCTCAAGAAAAATCTCCCAGCCTGTTCGAGGGGTTATCTCAGGAAGGATATTAGAACCATATTTTTGGAAAAGTTTTTCGTAGGTTTCACGGTCAAGCCCTCTTTCTTTATCAGTACCAAGAAGTTTTAAAACCTCTTCAACCGATAAAGTATGCCACGGAGGCCCCTCCTCTTTTAAAGGGGTAATTACTGGCTTAGATTCACTTTTAAATTTTTTGACTTCAGAAGGGCTTGGTAGCTTTTGAAGAGAGGATTTAAGTTCGGCCTCTATCTTTTCAACTGGAATATCTGGTTTAAAAACGAGTAAAATAGTAGCAGTTAAAGGATTAACTTTAACTTTTTTTATATAGCCATTTCGGGAAAGAACCCCTTCAAGATAATCTTTTAGGTGAAAAGCTCGATAAAGCACAGGGGCCCGAAAACGCACCCGGCCCCTGAGTTCATGGATCTTTTGAAGCTCTTCAGTAACCATTAGCGACAATTAAGACTTTTTACTACCTTTGGGCTTGGTTTCTTTCTTAGTTTCTTTGGCTTCGGCCTTTTCTGATTCCTGAGGAGAAGCTTTAACTTCTATTATTTCTGGTTCTTTTTCTTCGGTTGACTTGGCCCCTTTAGGTAAAGCGGTACTCAATACATCTTTGGTACTTCCAACAACACCAACTAAAACTTCCTTGACGGAAGTAGTAGCCGTTTTGCTAATTTCACTGGCCCCCTCTACCGCTCCCTTTACCGCCGCTTTAGCAACTTCTTCGACATTTCCTCCTATTTCGCGGGTAGCCTCAATTATTCCTTCTACTGTACGACGAGCCACTTCCGCCACATCAGCACCAACGACAGCAGCATTTTTAACAGCATCTCTAGCGATTTCAGAAGCCGCTTTAACCACATCTCCACCTACTTCGTGAACTCCAAGAATAAGTCCTTTAGCCACACTTTTGACACTCATGATAGCCCCAGTTCCCACTTCTTCAGTAGCCTGAATAGCCCCTTTCATAGTGTCGGCAATAACATTTATTCCTTCTTTGGTAATATCTCCCGCTGCTCTTAGAACATCAATTATGGTATTACGGGTAAGAGCAATAATTTCAGCTTCAATCTCTTGTAGCCCTTTAAGGCTACTAACAATTCCTTCTTTTACCGTTCGGCCAGCAGTTCCAAGAAGAGAAAAAGGATAGGGAATATTAAAACCCGTTGAAGATTTGGATACTTCCTGTATTTCTCTTTTTTCTTCAGCCATAACTTACCTCCTTAAATTATTTTTTAAAAAAATGAAGAGAATACCAAAAAGCCGTATACCAGGAAGGAAGATTAGTTCTCCCTTTTAAGAGCTGATAAAAACCTATAGCAACACAGGCAAGCCCAACAGATGTCCCTAAGTCCAGACGATAGTGAGAACTCTCTTTTATAGTTTCATCTGCTTTCTTAAAAATCATTTGTAATTGCGATTTTACTGCCACTTCTTCAGTTTTTTTGATGTCTAAGACATCAAGTTCACGAAGTTTCTTCCAGAAAAGCTGGGGACTTCCTTCATATTCCAGAAGAATACTTCCAGTCTGTAGATTACCTGCTACTTTTTTTATGTTTTCCAGACTGTTAAGCACCGAAACAATGTGTTCTAACTCCTTTTTATTGTTTTTAAGAGCGGGGACTTTAAGCCTAACTCGCCCTTTAAGACTATGAACAACAAAGGCCTCAAGCTTACTCGGCATCTTTTTCCCCTCCGCCTTGAGACGCAAGTTCCTCTTCAAGTTCTGCCTTAGTCTCTGCCCAAAGATCTTCTAATGTCTCAGTAAGTTCTGCTAAGGTTTCTCTACCTTTTTCATAGGCTATAATAGAACCTTTCATCATACCTTTTATAAGTGGCTTAGCAGCCTGGCCAAAAACAGGGAGTAGTTTTGGTAATACATAAGCTAATCCTAATCCTACAGATAAACCAGTAACTACTTCTTTCTTAAGGATGTCTTCAAGCTCAATCCCCATATGCACCTCCTTAATTTGGAAAATTAAGAAATAAAAGACAAAATCTCAAGGAGCTTTATCATTATTTTCCTATATGTGTAACTTTCAAAATGTAAAGTTTAATTAAAGAAATAGTCAAGTATTTGACACAAAAAAATAATTAGATATGGACAAAAATTTTTAAGAAATATGGATTTATAAAGAGCAAAATAAATAATCATAAAACAAATGAATAAAAAACTAATAGTAGAATTGCATGATGTTAGTCCATATTATAAAAACGAGTTTTTTGAAGCTTTAAAATTAATATTTGAAGAAGGAATAAATAAATATTGTATCCTACTAATCCCTAATTACAAAAATAGATATAACATAGAAAACGATATAAGTTTTATAAACCTTATAAAGGCTTGCAAACAAGAAATAATTTTACATGGATACAAACATCTAGGAAAAAATTCACTAAAATATTTATGGGCAACTAATGGAGAAGGAGAATTTAACAAATTAAACAAGAATGAGACTTTCAAAAGAATAATAGAAGGAAAAGAAATTTTAAAAAAGTTAGAATTAGAAACACTTTATTTTGTTCCACCGGCATGGATATCGAACAGCTCTTTAGAAAAGATATTATTAAAACTTGGCTTTAAAGGGATAGGATATAGAGAAGAAATAAAAATCTTTCCAGATAAAAAAATATTTGCTCCAACTATTACTTTTAGTAATCGCTATCTTTTATCAGAAATTAGTAAATGGTCCTCAGATATATTATTTAGGATTTTTTCTAAATTTTCAATTATAAGATATGCAATTCATATGAAAGATTTTCACGATAACGAAAAAATTAAATTATGGAAAAAACTAATAAAAAAGGCTAAAGATAGGAGGTTTATTTATTATGACGACATTTACAGCCAAAGCTGATTTACATGTACATTCAAAAGCATCTAATAGTCCAGCTGGATGGTTATCAAGCATATTTAACTGTCCAGAAAGTTATACAGAACCAAAAGAACTATATAAAAGATTAAAAGAAAGGGGAATGACATTTGTTACAATTACAGATCACAATAGCATTTATGGAGTACTAGAAATTGCAGATATGCCTGATGTATTTATTAGTTGCGAATATACTGTAACATTTCCTGATGAAAAATGTGATATTCATGTACTATGCTATGGAATTAGTGAAAGTGAACACAAAATTTTAAACAAATTAAGAAAAAATGTATATGATTTCATAGATTATTTAAAAGAAAAAAATATAGCTCATACATTAGCTCATCCTCTATATCCGGTTAATAGAAAACCTTTAAGTGTATCTATAGTAGAAAAATTTATATTACTATTTGACAATTGGGAAATTATTAATGGAACAAGAAGTCAAAAAACACAACACATAGAAAAATCAATTATAGAAAAATATCAAGGATTTGAAAAAATTAAAAAATTAGAAGAAAAATATAATATTCGTTCCAGAAGAACAAGACCTAATATTTCTTTCACCGCAGGATCTGATGATCACGGAGGAATGGATGCAGGTAGAACCTGGACAGAAGCAAAAGCAACGACAATAAAAGAATTTTTAGATGCAATCAATAATGGAAAAACTCAAGCAACAACAGAAAAATTAGGAGAAGAAAGATTAATAAATACTGTATTAAGAATAGCCTACAAACATTTTGAAAAAAACAATAAAATACCAGAAGAAATAAAAGAAATTGGAGATCATATTTTTTTATTTAAAAAAAATAATTTTGCAGATTATCTGATAAAAAATTTTATAAATATTAATGGCAATAGAGAATTAATTTTAAAAGAGTTAATCAAAAAAGCTCCATTTTGGACTTTTGAAAAAACAAAAAGAGAATTTAATCCACATAATTTAGGAGAATTTATAGTAGCAATATCATTGCAATTACTACCAATAATAATATTATATCTTCAAAAAGAAGAAGAAAATCACACAAAAAACATAGCAAACAAGCTAAAAATAAAAACAATGGAAACAAACAGACTGGCTTATGTAACAGACACATACTATGAAATAAATGGAGTATCTCGAACAGCACAAATAATAAAAAACATAAAAATAAAACATAATTTACCAATAGATATAATAACCATGAGCAACAAATCATTAAACGATGAAAAATGCATCAATCTAAATACATATATAGATTTACCCACACCTTTTTATAATGAATTTCGCTTGAGAATCCCTTCAATAATAGATATTTTTGATTTGATTAAAGAGAGAAATTATTCTCATATTCACATAGCAACACCTGCTCCACTTGGAATTTTATTCTTCTTGGCAGGGAAAATATTTAAATTACCAATAAGTTTTACTTTTCATACCGATGTGCCTCAATACATACTAAAATATACAGAAAATCCTAAAAATTATGAACTAAGCTGGAAATTACTATCTTGGTTTTCTAACCAATGTGATAAAATTTTGGTCCCATCTAAAGTATATGCTAAAAAACTAATATTTCATGGAGTGGATAAGTCAAAAATTAGAATATTTATTAGAGGAGTTGACACCAATCTATTTAATCCGAATAAAAAAGAAAAATTTTTCTGGGAAAAAGAATTCAACATAAAAACAAATAAAAGAAAAATACTTTATGTAGGGAGGATATCTAAAGAAAAAAATTAGATACATTTATAAAAATAGCTCGATTATTACCAGAACTAGATTTTATTATGGTGGGAGATGGTCCATATAGAAATTATATAGAAAAAATAAAACCTAAAAACTTGTTTATTATAGGATATCTAAAAGGAGAAAAATTGGCAAAATCTTATAGCAATTCAGATATATTTCTATTCCCTTCAGAAACAGAAACATATGGATTGGTTGTATTAGAAGCCATGGCAAGCGGACTTCCTGTAATTGTAAGCAACAAAGGGGCCGCTCATGAACATATTGAACACAATAAAAGTGGCTTTATTACAGAAACAGAAGAAGAATATTTAAAATACATAGATTTACTAATAAATAACGAAAATATAAAAACTAAAATATCTAAAGAAGCATTTTATACAGCTCAAAGGTTGAATCTAGAAAAAACTTATTTACAATATATAAATGAGATATTCTTTAATAGGGAGAAAAATAATGAAGATATTAGACATTACCATTTATTACCACAAAAAGAGTGGAGGAATAAAGAAATATATAGATAAAAAAATAGAAACTCTAGAAAGGTATCAAGACATAAAACATGTAGTTATTATCCCTGGCAAAGAAAATAAAACATACAATAAAAACAAATCAGTAATTTACGAAATAAACTCTATACCTATACCTGGTACTGGAGGATATAGATTTTTCAAAAACATAAAATCTGTAAATAAAATTATTGAAAATGAAAATCCAGACATAATTGAATTTGGTGGATGCTATGCACTTATCCCTTTAATTAAAATAAAAAAGCAGATTTGTTCGATATTTTATCATTCAGATTTAATAAATGATACAAATTTATTCCCAGCACCAAAACAATTAAAAGAGCTATTTTTAGGATATATAATAGAAAACGTTTTTAAAAAAAGTGATATTATTATTACACCGTCTCAAAAATATAGAAATATTCTCCTAGAGATGGAAATAAAAAATGTTAAAACTATTGAATTAGGTATTGATACCAACATTTTTAAACCTAAAGAAAAAAAGACAAATTTTTGGGAAAAATTTGGAATAAATAACAACAAAATTAAATTATTATATGTTGGAAGAATTGCCCTTGATAAAAATATAAAATTACTAATAGAAACACTTAAAAATCTAAACGAACAAAAGTTCCACCTAATAATAGTAGGATCAGGGCCATTGAGTTCTTGGGTCAAAATAAAAGCCAATAAGGTTAAAAATCTTACCTATATTGGACATATAGAAGACGAAAATTTACTGGCTGAAATTTATTGTCATGCTGATATTTTTGTAAGCGCATCACACTACGAAACATTTGCCTTAACATTTTTAGAAGCCCAAAGTTGCGGACTTCCAGTAGTAGCTTTTGATCTTGGACTACAAACACAATTTAAAAAAGAGTTTTTAGTTAAAGAAATAAACAGTAAAGCTCTTGCCGAAGGTATAATTAAAGCCAGCCAAAAAATTTCTAGAGAGTTAAGCCAAGAATTATATCAAAAAACCAAAGAACTTTTTTCATGGGAAAGAACTTTTCGGTAGTATTTCAGTAATTGTGTCCGAA
>NZ_LSFI01000064.1 GCF_001642325.1 Thermodesulfatator autotrophicus
ACACAATTACTGAAATACTACCAAAATACCCGTAGCTACTATTCCCTGGTCCGTAACAATAAGGGGCTTTTTTGCTCCTAGAGAAGTGATTCTTGAAGGTATCTCTTTTAAGGCCCCAAAACCTATCAAACTAACTGTAGGCATAAAAAAAAGCGTTTACCTGTTCCACCACAGCCATTTTCCTACACCTCCTGAAATTATTTTAAATTATATTTATTATGTGAATAAATTTTTATGAAACTCAAACTTTATGAAGCTGAACTATAATGAAAAAAATGATATTGTGACTGTTTTTCAGTTTTAGATGAAATTATTCTAGAGTTTTTTAGGTTTATTTTGGATTTTGATGTATATATTTGGGCTTAATTTGCTTAATGAGAGCGTAAAACATGACAATTTTAGGTTGTCATTGCGAGTTTTTTCTTAACATGTCATTGCGAGCGAAGCGAAGCAATCTCAGGTCCCTTCGCTACCGCTCGGGACAAGGATTACTTCATCGCACTTCGTGCTCCTCGTATGACCTGGTAGGGGCACTTTGCCACGGCGACTACGTCGCCTCGCGATGACGCTTTGTAATGTAAAAAATGTTCCAATTTAATAATAGAGCGAGTTTTCAACGTCTTTTGTTGCTTTAAGCGTATTTCCAAAATATTTTAAAATCTCATTATCCTTTGGAGGTGAAAAATGACCCCAGAAGAAAAGCTGGCACAAAAAATTGCTGAATTTATGGTCCAGAATGACCAGGTAGCCGTCAAATACAATATGGAAGTGAAAGAAGTTAAGCCTGGTTATGCTCGAGTCTCCATGAAAGTTACCAGAGACATGCTAAATGCCGTAAAAATTGCCCATGGTGGGGTTATTTTTTCTCTGGCGGACTTTGCCTTTGCTGTGGCTTCAAATAGCCACGGACAAGTCTCAGTAGCAACCAATGCCCATATTAATTATATCGCCCCTGCTAAAGAGGGAGACATTCTTATAGCAGAAGCGCGAGAGGTTTCACATACCAGACGCATAGGAATTTATCACGTAGAAATTAAACGTGAAGAAACTCTAATTGCTTTTTTTACCGGAAACGTCTTTAGACGCGACGACCGGGTGGAGGACTGGATGAAACCCTAAAATTTCCCTAAAAGCATGAGAAGGCCTAATAATATAAAAAGAACTCCACCGGCCAGCCGGATATATTTCAAAGGAAGGTGGTTCTGGACAAAAGCACCAGCAAGTACTCCCAGGCCAGCCGCTGTCACCAGAGCCAAAGCCGCGGCCATAAATATCAAAAATTTGTTCTTATTTTGAGCGGAAAACATTAACGTGGCCAGCTGGGTTTTATCTCCAATTTCAGCCAAAAATATGGTCAAAAAAACCGTTATAAACAGCTTCATTTTTTCGTTTTTTTGATTATTAAATAACCTACAAGGGCGCCAGCTCCCAAGAAAACGAGACGATATGAAAACCTAAATATAATACTTTTTTCCAGCTTATGGCTAAGAGGCATGACTGAATTTTAGAAGAAATTACGGAAATAGTCAAAAATTGCTGGTTTAAGACCAAAGCCAGGAAAGACATGCTAAAAATTGCTTCTCTCATAGACTTCTTAGTTGAAAAAATTGGCCAAATTTTAGGCTATTTGTGCCTGCTGATGATTGTTTTTGGTTTTTTAAACGCCATTTTGCGAAAATTGTCTCAGTACGTCGGGACAAATCTCACCTCTAACCTATATTTTGAAGCCCAATGGTATATTTTCGCCCTGATTTTTGTTTATGGCTTCTCATATACCCTTCTTTATAAAGAACACGTAAAAATTGATATCTTTTTCAATCGTTTTTCCCAAAAAACACAAAAGGCTTTAAACTTCGTCATGGCTCTCTTTATTTTTGTTCCTGTGTCTTTTCTGTTGTTTTATTTAACCTATCCTATGGTCTGGAAGTCCTGGCAAATAAAAGAAGTCTCTCCTGACCCAGGAGGCCTTCCCCGTTACCCTTTAAAATTGGCTATCTGGGGTGGGCTTTTTCTACTTTTTTTACAGAGTCTCAGTGAAACCATAAAAACCTGGTATTCCTGGAGAAAAGAATGACGCCTGAAACTTTACTGGTCCCTGCCATGTTTCTTTTTTTAATTTTTCTTCTTTTTTTGGGAGTTCCTGTGGCCTTTGCCCTATCAGGTACTGCCTTTTTCTTCTCCATAATAGGAATAAAGCTGGGATTATTTGGCTTTGAACTTCTTTACGCCCTTCCCGAAAGGTTAATGGGTATAGCTGAAAACTATGTTCTTCTGGCCATTCCCTTTTTTATTTTTATGGGTAGCCTTCTTGAACGCTCTGGCCTGGCTGAAAATCTTTTAGAAACCATGGGAGAAATTTTTTCCAGCTTGAGGGGAGGGCTTGCTATAAGCGTGGTTATAGTAGGCACTCTTTTAGCCGCGGCCACAGGGATTGTGGGCGCTACTGTTATTACCATGGGGCTAATTTCCTTACCAGCTATGCTTAAGCACGGTTATTCTAAAAAATTGGCCTGCGGTGTAATTGCGGCCTCAGGCACCCTGGGCCAGATAATTCCTCCTTCTATTGTATTAATTGTTTTAGCTGACCAGCTGGGTGTCTCGGTGGGAGATATGTTTTTAGCAGCTATAGCTCCCGGGCTTATTCTGGCATCTTTTTATATAATTTTTGTCTTTGGATTCTCACTATTTAACCCCAAAGCCGCCCCAGCTATCCCAAAAAAACAGTATGTCTCTGCGTTTGAATTTATTGTTAAGGCCCTAAAGGTAGTATTTCCACCTCTTCTTTTGATAGTGATAGTACTGGGTAGCATATTCACCGGTTGGGCTACTCCTACAGAAGCAGGTGCTTTTGGAGCCGTAGGGGCCATGGCACTAGCCCTATTTTCCCGACGTTTTTCTTCAAAAAACCTAAAAGAAAGCCTTCTTACCACGGTAAAACTATCTTCTATGGTAATGTTTATTCTGGTGGGGGCTACGGCTTTTACCCTGGTCTTTCGGGGAGTTTATGGAGATTTTCTCATTGAAGACCTTTTGATTAATCTTCCAGGGGGAAAATGGGGGTTTTTGTTAACTGTAAACCTTATAGTTTTTATACTGGGTTTTTTCTTGGATTTTTTTGAAATAGTTTTTATCGTGGTCCCGTTAGTAGCTCCAGTGGCTGAAAGGCTTTTGGCCCCTTGTTTTAGTGATTTTTCAGAACCATCTAAAATAGCCCTGGTCTGGTTTGGAGTTATGATTTCTATGAATCTGCAAACGTCTTTTCTTACACCACCACTTGGGTTTTCCCTGTTTTACTTAAAAGGAGTAAGCCCCTCTGGAGTAACCACCTCGGACATATATAAAGGAGTGATACCTTTTATCGTAATTCAACTTTTGGCGTTAGGGGCCATAATAATGGCCCCTGAAATAGCCGTAAGCCTTTTAAAATAAACAACTAACGTCCATAAAGAAACTGGTTTATGGCGAGCTCTGCTGTCCCAAACCACTTAGCAATTTCACCTCTGAAATTCTTCCAGTCTTCAAATATATCCCGATAAAGCGCATCTTTTGCGGCTAACTCTTCGTAGAGAGAAAAAGCTTCTTTTTGGGCTCTGGTCATAATTTCATCACTAAATTTAACTAACTTCACCCCTTTTTGGAGGAGTCGTTTTAAAGCTGGGGGGTTTTTGGCGTCGTATTCCTCCATCATCTGTTGGTTAGCCACTTTGGCAGCGGTTTTTAAAATCTCCTGGTACTCTTTAGGCAGACTTTCATAGGCCTTACGGTTTACTATAAGGTGTAAAGTGGCACTAGGTTCCCACCATCCAGGATAGTGGTAATACTTGGCCACTTTATAAAAGCCGAGTTTTTCGTCATCGTAAGGGCCAATCCATTCGGTGCCATCAATAGCTCCCCTTTCAAGGGCTGGATAAATATCACCACCGGCCAGCAACTGCACACTTACCCCCAGACGGGCCATAACTTTTCCTCCCAGGCCTGGAATACGAAAACGGAGGCCTTTTAAGTCATCTACTGAGCGGATAGGTTTTTTAAACCAGCCTCCCATTTGCGCACCGGTATTTCCAGCCGGAAATCCCACCACGTTAAAGTCTGCCAGAAGTTTTTCTAAAAGCCTGCCTCCCTTACTTTTATCAAGCCAGACATTTTGGGCCCGATAGGTAAGCCCAAAGGGCACACCACAGGCAAAAGCAAAGGCTTGATGTTTACCTGTATAGTAATAAAGAGCCGTATGCCCTATGGGCACAGAACCCTCTTGAACGGCGTCAAGCACTTTTAACCCTGGAACTATTTCTCCAGCCGCATATACCCTTATGTCAAAAAGACCATCAGTCATCTGGTGAACCAGCTCTGCTATTTTTTGAGGTGCCCCGAAAAGGACATCAAGAGATTTAGGCCAGCTAGTAACCAAGCGCCAGCGAATCCTCTTGCGGGCGTGAACAAAAACAGGTTTAGCCACCAGGGAAGAAACCCCTGCCGTACCAACTACTTTTAAAAAAGTTCTTCTATCCATGATTCCCTCCCACACCAGCTTTTGCAAAAGGTTATGGCTCTGTAAAATAGCTTGTAAAATTTTTAGTTAAAATTGAGGAGAAAAACAATGAAAAAGTTCGCCCTTTTCGTCTTTAATGGTGACCCGATGTGTTTTATCCATGTCCTTTTAAATGCCCTTGACATGAAAGCTAAAGGCCTTGAGGCCCAGGTGATTATGGAAGGAGCCTCAGTAAAGCTCATTCCTTCTTTAGCTGAAGAAGATAGCCCACTGCATTCTTTGTGGCAAAAATTACTTTCAGAAGGGCTGCTGGCTGGAGTATGTCAGGCGTGTTCAAGTAAGCTTGGCACCCTGGAAGCAGCCAAAAAACTTGGCCTTCCCTTACTTTCAGATATGCAGGGCCATCCCAGCATAGCTGCTTTTAGAGAAAAGGGATTTAAAATTATAACTTTTTAGAACTACTTAGCTTGTTCCAAACAAAGTAGTATCTGAGACTGCTTCGCAGGCACTTCGTGCCTCCTCGCAGTGACAATACGGACAAGTCGTTGCAAGGCCAACTTCCTACCTCGTCATTGTATAGTTTTTACGAGTGGAGTAATTTCTTATGAGACTGCTTCGCCTGTCCCGAGCGAAGCGAGGGATCTCCTCGCAGTGACAACGGAGAAATATGCTCCTCGCAGTGACAATATGGAAAAGGTTCCCCGCAGTGACAGGGAGAAGAGTCATGGCCAGCCACACACTCCCGTCATTGCGAGCGAAGCGAAGCAGTCTATAACCCAAAACTTTGCAAAGGTTTTAGCTAAATTTATAATGCCAATGCCTAAAAATCTTCTGGGTCTTCGGCTTCTAAATCAAGCATGGCTTTTAAATGCACAGCTACACAAACAGGAAGTATGTCTAAATTATAGCCACCTTCAAGCACTGAAATTACTGGAAAATCAAATTCTTCACTCCACTGGCGAACAATCTCACTGGCCTCAGCAAAACCAGCAGTAGTAACATTAAGATAGGCCATATCATCGTCCTGATGGGCATCAAAACCCGCCGCAATTATTAAGCCTTCTGGCTTAAACTCCTTTACCACGGGTTCTATTTTTTCTAAAAAGGCTTCAATGAACTGGACGTCTCCACTATCAAGCGAAAGGGGTATGTTTAAATTGTAACCCTCTCCCCGGCCTCTTCCTTTTTCTTCAGGAAGCCCAGTTCCAGGGAAACTAAAACGAGGGTTTTCATGAATACTTACGTAAAAAACTTCATCATCTTCATAAAATATGTTTTGTATTCCATTTCCGTGATGAGCATCCCAATCAATAATTAAAATACGGCGGCCATAATTTTTTTGCCAATAACGGGCTCCTATGGCCACGTTATTAAGAAAACAAAAACCCAGGGCCGTATATCTTTCGGCGTGGTGCCCTGGCGGCCTTACCGGACAAAAAATAAATTTTTCGCCTTTTTCTACCAGATCAACAGCTTTTAATACTGCCCCAGCTGCTATAAAAGCTATTTCATAGGTATCATAACAAATCTCATTTTCTTTCCCGCAAATAAAAGAACGTCCACGCAGGCAGGCCTCCTCAAAACGAAGCAAATAATTGGAATCATGGACCTCTTTAACCCATTCCAGAGGGGCTGGGCTGGGCTCAATTATTTTGATAATTTCTCCAAGAAGCCCCTCTTTAAGTCTTTTCATGATAACATCAAGCCTTTCGGGCTTTTCTGGATGTTGGGGGCTGGTACGATGATACTGAAAATCTGGAGAAAAAATAACCGGTAGCGTTTTACGCAAGTTCTTTTACCACCTTTATTACGTTTTCTTCTCGGCTTTGTATTTTAAAACCAAGCTTTTCCGCTAATTTTTGCATTTTAACATTCTCACAAAGAATTTCCATATATACCCATCTTATGCCCAATTGCTTGGCTACCTGGAGCATAGTATTACAAAGTAGCCAGCCAAGCCCTTTGCCCTGACAATCATCAGCTACTAGAAGGGCCATTTCAGCACTTACTTCATCAGGCAAACGTAAAAGATTTATCAGCCCAATAATGCGCAGTTTGCCATTTTCTTTTATTTCTGCTACCAAGTTTAGCTCTCGGTCATAATCTACGTGGCAAATTCTAGCCAACTCCTCATGTGAAATATTATTCCGCGGCTGCATAAAACGAAGTCTCAATGTTTCTTCACTGAGGGAAGCAAACATTTCAGCTAGCAAAGGCTCGTCTTCTGGCTTTATGGGCCTTATGGTGACCACTGAACCGTCTTTTAAACACACCTGAAAGACAAACTGGTTGGGATAAGGACATATAGCTAGATGCGCAGGACAGTGATAAGTCCGTGTCTCTTGTCGCGGTAAGAATGCAAAATCTTCAAGGTAAATTCTGGCTTGAGAGACATAATAGCCTTCTTGACCAAACCAAACTGGATTCAGTTCTATTTCTTTAATTTCCGGAAAATCTACAATTAGATGGGAAAAAAGTACCAATAGTTTTTCCAGCGGAACAGGAGAAAACTTTTTTTCTTTAATCAGGTATTTGTAAATTTTGGTGCGCTCCAAAATTCGTAGAGCGAGGGTTTGGTTGAGTGGAGGGAGACCAAGGGCTAAGTCTTTTTCGGCTTTTAAAGCCCGTCCTCCATAAGCAAAGCAAATTATAGAACCAAAAGTGGGGTCTTTAAACATTCCTACGGACAAAGGATAGATATCATCTTGAGGAGAAGGAGATTTTTTACCTGTCTTAATGCCATAGGCGTTTAAGATTTCAAAAACTTCTTCCTGACCAAGAGAAAGGCGGTCTTCTTTAGCCGCTGATTCAATTATGCTGCGGACTTTTTTCTGGTCAGGGAAAAAGTTTTCAAGAAGAGAGCCAGGAGTTTCAAAAAGAAGGTTTAAGAGGTGGTCATAACGATGCATGTAAAGAAAGCTTTTAACTGTTTCCACAGGGGTGATAAAGTTGGGAATATTATGTTCACTTAAAAGTTGTCGCCCGGCACTAACTCTGGCCTCACCCATAAAGCAAGCTAACACCGGTTTACATTTGACCCCTTGGGAAGCTCTAATTACAGCCCAGGCAAGCTCTTCTATATCTACCCCAAATTCAGGGGTATGGATCACAATTACTCCGTCCACCTGGGGGTCTTTCAAGCAGGCAGATACCGCTTCCTGGTAAATATTGGGAGATGCATCAGAAAGCAGGTCAACAGGATTTACCAGGCGCTCACCAGGCAATATCTTTCGCAGGACTTCTTTAGTTTTGGGGCTCAGTTCGGCCAGTTCGCCGTTGTTGGCCCTTAAAGTGTCAACTGCGATTCCTGCTGCTCCGCCGGCATTGGTGACAATGGCCAATCTTTTTCCTTTAGGGCGAGGTTGTTTGGCAAGGCTTTCAGCCACGTAAAAAAGTTCCAGTAACTCGTCCACCTGGACGATACCAGCCCTACGGAAAGCAGCCGCATAAACCCAATCCCTTCTAACTATTTTGGCAATATCCGTATATCGCTCACCGTCAAAAGATATAAACCTCCCGCTTTTAACCACCATAATGGGCTTAGCGCGGCTAAAGGCCCTGGCGGCACTTATAAACTTTCGTCCAGATTTTATGTCTCTGATAAAGACTATCAGGGCGCGGGTATAAAAATCCAGGCCCAAGTAGTCTATCATGTCTGACAAATCAATATCTACTTTATCCCCAAGAGAAGTGAAAAAACTTAGCCCGATTTTCTTTTTATCTGCCCAGTCAAGGATGGCTGAAGCCAGGGTAGAGCTATCGCTTATAAAGGCTAAGTTTCCAGGATTAAAGGAATGGGGGACAACCGAGGCGTTAATTTTTAAGTGTGGACGCAAAAATCCAAGGGTGTTTGGCCCTAGAATACGAATATTGTGTTTGATAACGTAAGCATAAAGCTGAGATAAAGCTGCCTCAGGGTTTTTCATGCGGGCTACAAAATCTCGCGCAAGTATAATAACTCCCTTTACCTTCTTCTTGACACAATCATTCAGATTGTCCCATAAATTTTCCACCGGGCCAGTTAAAATAGCCAGGTCAATTTGTTCGGGAATAGCTGTAAGCGAAGGGTAAGGAAACAGCCCACAAACTTCTTCCCGGGTTTTGTTAACTAAAAAAACTTCGCCTTTGAATCCTCGCCAAACAAGGTTTCGCAAAAGAAGTTCACTGGGAGACATGTCTCCTGGAGAGACATCCATTACGGCTATAGAACGAGGTTTAAAAATATAATCGAGGTTATAAATAGACATAAAAGGAACCTCTTTTCAGGGTTTTTTATTTTTTTATGAAAAGATTTAATCCAAATCAAACCACAATATCTCTTTTAAACATAATTGGACTTTATTGGAGGTACTTTTACTTTAGACTTTACTTTAAATTTGAAATATGAGAACAAAAAATAAAAGTACAGCTTTGCAGGGGGCGGGCTCAAAGAAACAGGATTGGGTTTACAGAAATATTAGATTTTTCCCTTTACAAGGAAAGATTGCTTCGCTTCGCTCGCAATGACAGGGTAGGGCCGCAATGACCGAGAAAGGGTTGCAATGAAAGTCCTGATATTGTCACAGCGAAATGACACTCTTATTGTCACTGCGAAGAGGCCGGAAGGCCTCTCAGAGACATTTAAAGCAGTCAGTTAAACATTTTTGCAAAGGTCTTGAACTATGAAATATTTTTTAAAAGGCCAAATCTGGGTAACCACTGAAGAAGATAAACCTTTTTTGGGGCCTGGTAGAATAGCCCTCTTGCGTAAAATACACGAGCTGGGGTCTATAAGAGCCGCCGCTAAAGCCCTAAACATGTCCTACCGTAGGGCCTGGCGCCACGTAGAATCACTCAATAAAAATGCTCCTGAACCACTAATAAAGACTTATACTGGAGGCAAAAGAGGCGGCGGAGCCAGCCTTACAAAAACAGGAATCACCGTTTTAAAACTTTTTGAAAAAATAGAAGAAGAGTTCCAGGACTTTCTGAAAAAACAAACAAAAATATTTCAAAAAAATCTAACAAATCTTCCTGACTGACTTTTTATCAGAAAAAACCGCCTAACTGTTTTTTAAAAAAGAAGAATTAAAGTTTTAAATTTTTATTAAAATCGTGATATCTAAGAAAATATCACGAGTGGCATTCATTTTGCTTTTATCAAAATAAAAACTCAATAAGGAGGAAAATTATGCTAAAAAAGAAATTTCAGACACTATTTGTCTTATTTTGGTTATTAATCTTTTTTAGTAAAAGTTTGGCAGCAGATTCCTTACAAATAGCAGCAGCGGCAAATCTACTGTATCCCTTTCAAGAGCTAGCTAAAGAGTTTGAAAAGGAAAGTAGTGTGAAAACAAAAATAATTTTTGGTTCTTCTGGGAAGCTTTTAGCCTTATTAGAACAGGGAGCCCCTTTTGACGTATTTTTTTCTGCTGATGCGAAAAGGCCTGAACACTTATATCAGAAAGGCCTTTGTTTCAAACCTGTAACTTATGCCTTAGGGGTGCTGGTCTTTTGGACAGAAGATAAGAAACTCTGTAAAATGGGCTGGCCAGAAGCCCTAAAACATGTTTCTCATCTGGCCATAGCTAACCCTAAATTGGCTCCATATGGAGAAGCAGCTATCCTTGCCCTTAAAAGGATAGAGTTTTTACCATCAAAGAACAGTGTCTTACTTAAAGCCCCAACTGTTTCTCAGGCTTTTCAATGGGCAGAATCCGGAAATGCTGAGGCCAGCTTGATAGCTTTATCCCTAGCCCTCTCTCCTAGAGGACAAAAAGGTTGCTTTCTAGAAATACCTGAGGCCCCACTTATTAAACAAAAAGCTTGTGTGTTAAAAGGGGGCCACACTCGTCTAGCAGAAAAATTTTTAAATTTTACCCTTTCTCATAAGGGCAAAAATATTTTGGCTAAATACGGCTACAAATAGGAAATAATTATGTTTTCACCGCTATGGTTATCTTTTAAACTGGCAGGGATTGTAACCGTTATCCTCATAATTCTGGCCTGCCCTCTGGCCTATATTTTAGTTTTCAAAAATTTTAGAGCCAAACCCTGGGTAGAAAGCTTTATTATGTTGCCCTTGGTGTTACCGCCCACTGTACTGGGCTCTGCCCTGCTAATGCTATTAGGGCCTTATAGCCCTATTGGCAAATTATCATTAAAACTTTTTGGAGATACTCCAGCCTTTCATTTTTCAGGTCTAGTACTGGCTTGCTTGTTACATGGCCTTCCCTTTGCTGTTCAGCCACTAAAAGCCGCTATGAATAAACTTGACCATAAAATCCTGGAGCTTGCCGAAGTAAGTGGACTTTCTCCGTTAAACACTTTCTTCAAAATAGTTTTGCCAAACGTATGGTCAGGTATTATGGCTGCAGCCATAATAACCATAGTGTTTCGTCAACTGTGTCCGCAG
>NZ_LSFI01000065.1 GCF_001642325.1 Thermodesulfatator autotrophicus
TGCGGACACAGTTGACGAAACACTATGGGTAGGTCAACAATTAAATATTTTGCAAGGGTCTCCTTTTTATGGAAATCTTTTCTACTTATGAATTACATTGAGGTTATTGGTGCAAAGCATCACAATTTAAAAGATATTTCTGTCAAAATCCCGCGCCGTTCTTTTACGGTAATAACCGGTGTTTCAGGTTCAGGTAAATCCACCCTTGCCTTTGACATAATCTTTGTAGAAGGCCAGAGGCGCTACCTGGAAAGCCTTCCTTCTTATATCCGCCAGTTCCTTAAGCTTTACGAGCAACCTGAGGTTGATCTGGTAGCCGGGCTCCCGCCCACGGTAGCTATTGAGCAGCGAACCAGCCAGGCTGGCCCACGGACCACTGTGGGCACTCTAACCGAGGTTTCTCATTACCTGCGCTTGCTTTACGCCAGGGTAGGGGAACCCTTTTGTCCTGAGTGTGGTGAGAGACTCGGCTATACCAACTTAGACACCATTTTAGCCAATATACTTGAGCGCTATTCTGGTAAAAAAGCGCTGGTCCTGGCCCCAAAAGTTAGACGTCGGAAAGGCTTTCATCGCCCCATTCTGGAAAAGGCTCTAAAGGCGGGGAGAACCATTGTCCGCATTGATGGCCACCTGCGTGAAATTCCTCCTATCCCGGACCTTTCTCGTTATCGGGAGCATACCATTGAAGTGGTGATAGGCGAAATAGCCATTTCCCTCGCCAGTAAAAGCCAATTAGAAAATTTGTTCAGGGAGGCCTTTGCTGAAGGCCAGGGAGAAGCGCTTTTGCTGGTGGAAAATGAAGAGATCATTCTAAATGAAAAGGCTTTTTGCAAAAAATGTCAGCTTAGCCTGCCTGAACCAGACCCTCTGCTTTTTTCTTTTAATACCAGAGCCGGAGTCTGCCCCCATTGCGGAGGGCTTGGCAGAATAGAAGAAAATGTCTGTCCTTCCTGTGAAGGCACACGTTTGAATAAAACAGCCAGAGCCTTTCGTATAAATGGCCTTGATATTGGAAGCCTTGCTGAGCTTTCCGTAAAAGAAGCCCTTAGCTTTATGGAAGGGCTCAAATTTTCTGGAAAAAAGAAACAAATAGCAAACCCTATTATTAAGGAAGTCTTAGCCAAGCTCGGTTTTCTGGTAGAAGTTGGGCTTTCTTATCTCAGTTTAAATAGAAGTGGAGACACCCTTTCAGGTGGAGAGGCCCAGCGTGTGCGCCTGGCCGCTCAACTCGGTTCAAATCTCACCGGTGTCTGCTATGTGCTTGATGAGCCTACCATTGGACTTCATCCTAGAGACAACGCCCTGCTGGTAAAGGCCCTTTACCAGCTCAAAGAAAAGGGGAACACTGTTATTGTGGTGGAGCACGATGAAGAAACCATGCGGGCAGCTGACTGGATAATAGACCTGGGGCCAGGTGGTGGGAAAAGGGGAGGGCAAGTTCTTTTTCAAGGCCCGTTTTCTGAAATTTTAAAGGTTGAAGAATCCCTTACTGCCAATGCCCTTAAGGATCCTCAAAGATACAAGCTTACCAGCCAGGCCAGGAAACCAGCGTCTTTTTTGTACCTCAAAGGGGCTTCAGCTCACAACTTAAAAAACATAGACGTGGACATTCCTGTAGGTGTTTTGCTGGTGGTTACGGGAGTTTCTGGGGCAGGGAAGTCTTCCCTGGTGATGGAGGTTCTTTTTGAAAACTTAAAGCGTCTGGAAAAGGGCCAGCCATTAGTTCATTTGCGAGAGCTTAGGGGGGCAGAAAACATACGCCGCACCGTGGTGGTGAATCATACCCCCATTGGCCGTACACCTCGTTCTACACCAGCTACCTACGTCGGTATAATGGATCACATAAGAAAACTGTTTGCCGCCACCCCCGAAGCCAGGGCCAGGGGGTTTGACGCCAGCCGCTTTTCCTTCAATTTATCTGAAGGTCAATGCCCCCATTGTAAAGGGCAGGGGCAACTTAAGGTGGAAATGAAATTTTTACCCGAAGTTTATATGCCGTGCGGTGTTTGCCGTGGTGCACGCTACAATGAAGAGACTTTAACCGTGCGCTACAAAGGGAAAAACATTGCCGAGGTGCTTTCCATGACCATGGCTGAGGCCTATGAGTTTTTTAAGGCGGTGCCTTCTTTGGCAAAGCCACTTAAAACCCTCTGTGACCTTGGCCTTGATTACCTGACCCTTGGCCAGCCAAGCCCTTCACTTTCAGGGGGTGAGGCCCAGCGTATAAAGCTTGCCAGTGAATTTATTAAAGGCAAAAGGGGTGGGACTCTCTTTATTCTAGATGAACCGAGCACTGGTCTCCACCCTGCCGATGTTAAGAAACTTTTAAATCTCTTTCACGGCCTGGTTGAAAAAGGAAACACCGTGCTGGTGATTGAACATAACCTGGAAATTATAAAAGAAGCCGATTGGGTTATTGACCTTGGCCCAGAAGGCGGGCCTGAAGGCGGAGAAATACTTTATGCCGGTCCAGTAGAAGGCCTTTTAGCCACCGATACCCATACTGCTTGCGCCTTAAGGGATTTCTTTAAGGCAGGCCTTTAATGACCATAAGCATACCAGGCGGCACAGGTGCCTTCACTTGAGACCATACAAGGCCCTTTGGGAGCCTCAGGGGTGCAGGCCTTGGCAAAGAGTTTGCATTCTGGAGGGGTGGCTCTTCCGCAGATTATTTCTCCACAAAGGCAGCCGGGAGTTTCTTTGGCCGGCGGGAGTTCCACGGGAAGATTTTTACGGGCGTCAAAAGCGGCGAATTTTTCTTTTAGGCGCAGACCGCTTTTGGGAATTAAACCAAGGCCGCGCCAGGTAACATCACAGGGTTCAAATACCTGTTTTATAAGGTTTTTGCCCATGGGATTCCCTTCCCAGGTTACCGCTTCGCGATAAGCTATTTCTACTTCTTGACGGCCCTCAGCGATTTGTTTAGCGAGAAGATATATCCCTCGCATAATCTGCTGGGCCTCAAAACCAGCTACTACCGCTGGAAGCCCAAATTCTTTGGCCACAAATTCAAAATAACCAGCCCCGGTAATAGTGGACACATGGCCCGGGAGAATCAAGCCGTCTAAAGCAAGCTCACCGGAGCCCAGAAGCGTTCTCATGGCCTCTGGCATGGTGCGATGACTTACCGCCACCAAAAAATTAGGAAGTTTTTCTTTATAAGCTTCAAGGACGGCTATAGCCACGGTGGGAGCTGTAGTTTCAAAACCTACCGCTGCTAGAACCACTTTATGAGAAGGATTTTCTCTGGCCAGTTTCACTGCATCAAGGGGGGAATAAATAATTTTTACGTTTGCACCGCGGGCCCGGGCTTCTTTTAAAGAGCCAGTACTTCCCGGGACGCGAATCATGTCTCCAAAAGTGGCTAAAATTACGTCGTCCCGCTGAGCCACGCTGATAAGGTAATCTATTTCTTCTTGCGGGGTCACACATACCGGGCATCCTGGGCCGGAAATAAGGGTGAGTTTTTCAGGAAAAAGGCTCCTTAAACCGTAGCGAAAGATATTTACCGTGTGCGTGCCGCATACTTCCATGAGGCGCACAGGCCGAGGTAAAAGCTCTTCAATTCGCCTGGCTATTTCTTTTAAAGAGGTCATGGCACAAGTTTAATCCAAAGGTCTTGTTTTTAAAATAGCCAACGCCTCTTCTGGAAGCTTTTTAACTGGTAAACCCAGCAATTCTTTGAGTTTCAAGGCGTTAGGGACAGCCCAGCCCAGAGAATCATTGTCAAAATAAACATAGCCCGGCCTGTGCCAGGCTTTAAGTTTTTCGGCCCAGCTGGCTAATTCCTCTTCGGTATAACACGAACGGTAGAGCACTCTAGACCCGTGGAGGCGAAGATACACAAAATCAGCGGTTATCACTTCTACCAGGGAAGGAAAGCGGCCAGCAGTGTCAGAAATACAAAGGGCGATATTTTTACGCGCAAGCAACTCGTAAAATTCTTCGCGGTGAAAAGACTCATGTCTTATTTCTATGGTCGTCTGATAAGATAAATCAAGGAGTTCAAGGAAGTTTTCTAAAACTTCGCGTTCGTATTTTAAGCTGGGAGGGAACTGGAAAAGAATAGGCCCTGTTTTTTCTTTTAAGGGCTTTATGGCTTTATAGAACCTTTTGAGAGGTTCTTCCACCTGGCGCAAGCGCTTTACATGAGTAATATAGCGGTTCGCTTTAACGGCAAATAAAAAATCGGGAGAGGTTTCTTCATACCATCGCCTAAAAGTCTTTTCTTTGGGGGTGCCGTAAAAAGTAGCGTTTATCTCTACGGTATCAAAGTATTCAGCATAAAAAGAAAGCCATTTTCGTGACGATAATTTTTCAGGATAAAAAATGCCCCGCCAGTGGGGATAATTCCAGCCCGAGGTACCTATTCTTATGTTATCGTGCTTCATCGCTAGTGACTTAGTTGCTGTGGTATCTTAAGGTTCGGACAAAAGATTGCTTCGTCCCTGAAGGGCTTACAATGACATCCCCTATTGTCACTGCAAGGAGCATATCCACTTTGTCACTGCGAGGGGGCCCAAAGGCCGACGAAGCAGTCTCCTCCCGAGCGCTAGCGAAGGGATTAGATTGCTCCGCTTCGCTCGCGATGACAAAAAGTATTTCGCAATGACAAAAAGTGAACTCGCAATGCCATAAAAGGGTTCGCAATGACAGCCCTCCAAAATTGTTACCTGTTTTGCGCTATCATTAATATAACCGGCCTTCTCACCAAAATTCCCGGATAAGCCGATATTTTCCTTGCAGCACAAGCACAAGTGAGGCGGGTACAGGCGATATCTTCATTTCGCCTGTACCCTATTGGCCAAGTGTTCGCGCCAGTTTCTTCCGTGTTAATCGGGTCTCATTGACAGTTTTCACAAATCGTATTATATAGCGCGCTGCAAAATAAAAAAGGAGGGATAGTCTTGCCTCAGCATAGATCAGCAGCAAAAGCGTTACGTCAGAGTCTTAAGCGCCGGATGCGCAACAAAGCCATTAGAACCAGAGTTAAGACCGAGGTGAAAAAGTTTTTAACGGCCTTGCAGACAGGAACCATTGAAGAAGCCGAGAAGGCCTTCATCAAAGCCCAGAGCATGATTCAGCGGGCGGTTTCCAAGGGTGTTTTACATCATCGCACGGCAGCGCGAAAGATCTCACGCCTGGCAGCAAAACTCAACGCCAAAAAGGCAGCCGCTACCAGTAGCGAAGCTTAGTTGACAGAATAATTATAGCTTTTTAACTTTCTTTTTTGGTTGGGGATGTAGCTCAGTTGGGAGAGCGCCACGTTCGCAACGTGGAGGTCGGGGGTTCGAATCCCCCCATCTCCACCATTAATTATTTACCCAAAAGAGACCTTTGCCAAATTTTTATTGACTGTCTTCCTTCTTCCTGAGACTGCGTCGTCGTGCTTGCGCACTCCTCGCAGTGACAAATAAGGGAGTTATCGCGAGCCATATCTCCATCTTGTCATTGCGAACCACGCTCCCTACCCGTCATTGTGAATCACGCTTTCTACTCCGTCACTGTGAGCCTTTTCGCTGTCATTGTGAGCGGAGCGAAGCAATCCAGATCCCTTCACTAGCGCTCAGGACAGAGACTGCGTCGTCGTGCTTGCGCACTCCTCGCAGTGACAGGGATAGGAGTCATTGCGAGGCCTCGTCAGAGGCCGAAGCAATCTCAGCAAAGCAATCTCGCCGAAGCAATCTCATGGAATTCTTTGTCGGCCCTGCAGGCTCCTCGTTAATGACGCTCTGTAATATAAAAAGCTCCCATTAATGTAAGTAAATAATCTTCTTGCCCTTTGATATTTCTTCAAGGTGTTCTTTTTCAACTAATTTCAGGCGGCATTCAAGGCCAAAGGTTTCGGCAAATAGTCTTTCAAATCTTTCAGCTACCTGGTGCAGGCCAAGAATGCTTGGTTCAAAAAGCTTTTCATTTATAGCTACCCAGAGAGACAGTCTTTCTAAATAATTTTTCTTTTTGATACACAAAACATACTCGGGTATATGGCTATAAGCCTTTTCTAAAAGATTTTCTATGTAGGTTAGAGAAACTTTAATACCCCGGATGGAAACACGGCCATCAGCCTGACCCACTATTTGTGAGATTCTTGGGGTGGTACGACCACAGGGGCAGGGTTCAGTAATAAAGCGAGCCATATCGCCTGTGCGAAACCTTATCAGGGGATTGGCCTTTACCGCTAAGGTGGTAATAACCAGTTCGCCAACTTCTCCAGGTGGTACGTCTTTTCCTGTTTCAGGGTCTATTATTTCTGGAATAAAATAGTCAACCGCCAGGTGATAGCCACTTTTTTTGTCACATTCATAGCCCATACCAGGGCCTACAGCTTCAGTTACCCCGTAGCCCAGGCGAGTGGAAACACCCATGACTTGCTCCAGGCGGACTCTTTCTTCCTCTTCTATTCCTTCACCAACAAACACTATCAAACTCAAACTTTTAGGTGGTTCTATGCCTTTTTCCTGCATTAAGTCCATTAAATAAAGGGCATAAGAGGGAGTAGTTATGAGCACAGAGGCCCTGAAGTCTCTCATGACTTTTATGCGGTTTTGCACGCTTTGCGGGTCCGGTGGAATTACAGAGGCCCCAAGTTCTTCGGCTCCTTCTTTTATCTCTGCTATCCAGACAGACATACCGGGGTCAAGGCAAATCTGGATAATATCTTCAGAGGTAACTCCACTTACCGCTAAAAAACGAGCGGTGAGGCGTCTTACCGCTGAAATATCCCTTAAAGTGAAACCCTTTACAATAGGGGTGCGAGGCCCTGGAAAAGTGTGAAGCCTCACAATATCGCGCAGGGGCACAGCAAAGAGGTCATAGGGATAATTTTCTTCCAGGTGTTCCCTGGTGGTAAAAGGGAGCTTTTTAAGGTCTTCAAGGCTTTTTATGTCTTCTGGCGAAATGTTATTAATATCCATCAACTTACGATAAAAAGGCACGCGATGATAAACACGATTGATGGTGCTTTGAAGTAATTCCAGGTGCCATTGGCGCCAGCCTTCTTGGGATAAATATTCAATGGTGTTATCAGGTTTCATGGCTTTCTCCTAATCAGTAAATTCCCGGTAATCCTTACCTAAGTAGGCACGTTTTATGTCTTCATCAGCCATGAGGTCTTCGGTGCGACCCTGGAGAACTATTTTCCCTGTCTCAAGCACATATCCCCGGTGGGCCAGTTCCAGGGCACGACGGGCATTTTGTTCTACCAGCAAGATGGTAAGCCCTTCTTCATTGAGGCTTTTTATGGTTTTAAGGATGCTATCTACCAGAAGGGGAGCAAGTCCAAGAGAGGGTTCGTCAAGCATGAGAAGCTTGGGCCTGGCCATAAAAGCCCGGCCAATGGCAAGCATCTGCTGTTCCCCACCAGAAAGGGTACCGGCAAGTTGTTTGCGTCTTTCTTTTAATCGCGGAAAAAGTTCATATACTTTTTCTAAATCAAGACGGATACTCTCTTTAGGTTCCTTTTTGTAACGATGGTAAGCCCCAAGCTCAAGGTTTTCTTCTACGGTGAGAGGGTAAAATATTTGGCGGCCTTCGGGCACAAGGCTTATACCACGGGCTACAATGCTAGGGGTAGGTAATTTATGAATAGGCTCATCTTCAAAAAGAATTTCACCTTCTTTGGGTTTTACAATACCCATAATGGAAAGCATGAGCGTGGTTTTCCCGGCACCATTGGCCCCGATGAGACATACTATTTCCCCTTTGACTACGTGGAGAGAGACATTTTTTAAAGCCTTTATAGGGCCATAACAGGTCACCAGGTTACGTATCGTAAGCATTTATCCTTCTCCCAGATAAACGGCGATTACTTCGGGATGGCGCTGAATTTCTCTCGGTGTTCCTTGAGCAATTTTTCTTCCCATGTCAAGCACGATTACCTCGTCAGCCAGTTCCATAACCAGGTTCATATCATGTTCCACCAGCAAAATAGTTACTCCTTCTTTTTTAAAAGCTTCTATTCTTTCTTTCAATAAATCTTTTTCCCGAGCATCAAGGCCAGAGGCCGCTTCATCTAAAAGAAGAAGGTGAGGGCAGGTAGCCAGGGCCCTTGCTATTTCAAGATAACGTTGAAGCCCAAAGGGAAGACTCGCTGCTGGCTTTTCAGCCCAGTCTTCTAAGTTAAATAATCTGAGATATTCCAGGGCCTTTTCCCTGGCTTCTTTTTCTTTTTTAAAGAAAGAAGGAGACCGTATTACTGACTCCCATAAAAAAACCTTCAAACGACTGTTTACGGCCAGAAGGACATTTTCAAGGACGGTTAGATGGCCAAAAATTTCCAGATTCTGGAAGGTTCGGGCCACCCCCAGACGGGCAATTTTGTAAGGGGGCAAGGTATCAATGCGGGTATTTTCGAAATAAATTTCCCCGCTGGTTGGTTTCAGATGCCCAGAAATCATATTAAAAGTGGTAGTTTTTCCTGAACCATTTGGGCCGATAAGGGCGGTGATAAGTCCCTTTTTAACGGTAAAAGAGAGGTCCTTTACCGCGGTAAGCCCTCCAAAGGTTTTAACCAGGTTTTTTACCTTAAGAATCTCAGACATTGCTGGCGAAAATAATAAAAACTTTTTGTAACATTACTGAACGTCCTCGCCAGGCGACGTAGTCGCCCGTGCATTTTGTCTTCGTCATTACGAGTAGGCCCGCAGGGCCGACGAAGTAATCCTTGTCCCGAGCGGTAGCAAAGGGATCTGAGATTGCTTCGCTACGCTCGCAATGACAGAAAAAGGGCTCGCCATGACAGCTTCAAAATTGTCATCTGTGTGCTCCCATTAATAATAAAACTCTCAAAGAATTCAATAAGTTTCTCGGCGCAAAATTTGAGCCGGACTACCAGCTACCACACAACCTGAAGGGACTTTTCTGGTAACTACCGCCCCAGCGGCCACGGTAGCCTTTTCTCCCACCGAAGCCATTACAATAGCTCCTTCTCCAATCCAGGCGTAGGGGCCTATTTCTATGGTTTCAAAGCGTGAAGGGTCTGCCGGAAGTATTCTTCCGTCTTTATCACGGCGATGCTGGCGCTTTCCGCTGGGAATGCTAACGCGTGAAGCGATAAGGCTTCCTTCCCGCAGGATAACGTTTCCTAGTATGCAATAAGGGCCGATATAGACGTTTTTTTCTATAACGCCCCAGGGCTGGCTAAAAAAACTGCCAAAACCTATTTCACAGTCTAGAGAGACTTCAGGAAAAATCAGGGAATAATAAGCGCGTCGGCAAAAAGAACCAATTATTCCAGGAACCAGGGCCCAGAACTGAGCCCAAAAAACATAAAGCCTTATGCCAAGATTTAACTTTTTTTCAATCCACACCAGAGCATAACTTGGGAAAACCAGGACAACGGCTATGAAATGAAAAATTTTTTTCATTTTGCTACCATTTTAAAAAAGTTATTTCTCCGGCAAGGATGATCTTAAATAGATTGGCCGGGCTTTCTATCTCTTCGCCATCAAGGGCAATGCCTGGTGTATGAAGTCGAACTTCCCTTTCGCAAAAAGTTTTAAAAGGAATGATTTTGCGCGGAAAAAGGCCGATCTTTATCTGAGAACACTTATTAACTCTGGGAAATGGCTTCAAAGGGATAAAAAGCCTGTTAAGAGTGGTGAGCATGGCTGTCTCAGGGAAATACACCAGGCTGTTTGTTTCCACAATGAGAGGCATTTCCCTTTTAAAACCTTTTTTTATTGTCTCGGCAATTACCTGCGAAATGTTTTTAAGCCCTCTTATACCTTTTTTCTTGCGTAAGATATTGTAGAGGAAAGTGCCTTCAGCCAAAAGACCAGCGGCACAAAAAAGCCCATAATATTCGCCGGGAATAATTTTTAGGACTTTGCGTTTTAAAACTTTGGGAGTCTTTTGAGTCAAAAAAAATTTAAAGATTCTTAACTGTCCAAAAGGCCGGCTTACATCCCAGGCAATCAAATTATTAGTCCCACCAGGAAGAACTGTTAAATAGACTTCTTTTTCGGGAAAGTTTCTAAAATAAGCCGTGAGAAAGGCAGAGACTGTGCCGTCTCCACCACTTACTAAAAAATGTTTTTTCCCCTGGGCTATCAGGCTTTTCAGGGTAGTTTCTATTTCAGAATAGTCTTTAACAATGACCTCAGTAAGCCCTGCCTGTCTGGCAAGGGCCATTAGAATTAGGCCTTCTTTTAAATTTTTCCCCCCGCGGGGATTCCAGACAAGAGCTACCTGGTCTTTGCAAAAATTTTTCATCATTTGATTTTGCAAGTTAACTCTGGGTTATGTTACTTAGGGAATTTCAAAAGTAAAAGAACTTTTTGAGGAGAGATTTCCTTTGAAGGCGGAAAATTTTGTCATTTCTGTTATTGCAAGCCTTCTCTTTATTCGTCATGCGAGCCACGTTCCCCTTCCGGTTATTGTAAGCCCCGAAGCAATCTCGCTCAAGGCAACCTCTCCTTTCTTCTATCTGGTGAGATATCCGGTGAGACTGCTTCGCTCCGCTCGCAGTGAC
>NZ_LSFI01000066.1 GCF_001642325.1 Thermodesulfatator autotrophicus
TGGCTTACATAGAGCTAAACCCGGTGCGGGCGGGTATAGCGGAGAGGCCAGAAGAGTACCGCTGGTGTTCGCTTGGATACAGGTCAAGAAGAGGGACAGGCAAAGATTTTCTTTCGCTGGATCTGGGGCTTAGCAGGTGGGAGAAGAAGGCGGAGAAAGAGAGGCTTGAGCTATTGCGGGAGTTTGTATACGGGAAGGGCGGGCTTGGTGAGCCAGAAAGAGGGACAGGCGAAGTTTATCGGCAAAGGGTGAGGTATTTTACCGAGAGTTTGGCGATAGGGAGCAAGGGGTTTGTAGAAAGAGCGGCTAAAAAGA
>NZ_LSFI01000067.1 GCF_001642325.1 Thermodesulfatator autotrophicus
GGATATGGTTTTCCTATAATAAGCGACCTTCAGGTCGTCCCTACACCTAATCTACAACGAAGGCAAAATTGGTGGGAAAAATTAGTGGGAGGCCAATTTCCGAGTCAGGTTATATCTTACATAAATTTTGGCCGAAAAGAGGGCTATGAAAGAAGATTTTAAAGAAAGGGTAAAAGGGCACCGTGAACGTTTAAGGCGAAAGTTTTTAGAATATGGCCTTGAGGCCTTTACTGACGAAGAAGTCCTTGAGCTTTTACTCATTTTTGGTACTCCGAGAAAAGATTGTAAGCCTGCTGCCAGAAAAGCCCTAAAACACTTTGGAGACCTGGCTTCAGTGCTTGAAGCCCCCAAAGAAGAGCTTTTAAAAATACCTGGTATTGGCCCTAAAAATATGCTGGCTATTAAATTTGTCCACGCCGTGGCCAGGAGGTTTCTTGAAAGGCGTCTTAAAAGGCGGCCTTATCTACACTCAGCTAAAGAGGTTTACGAGTACCTGGCCCACAGCATGATAGACCTGAAAAAGGAAGTTTTTAAAGCTATTTACCTTGACGCCAGGAATCAGATTTTAGCGGTGGAAGACCTTTTTCACGGCACGGTGAATGAAAGTGTGGTTTATGCCCGGGAGGTAATAGAGCGAGCTCTTTACCACCATGCCAGTGCCCTGGTTATTGCCCACAATCATCCTTCTGGTAATCCCAAGCCATCGGGCGCGGATATTCAGCTCACAAAGCGCCTTTATCTGGCATCGGCTCTACTTAACTTAAGGCTTCTTGATCATCTAATAGTTGCCAAAGAAGGATATTTCAGTTTTGCTGAAGAAGGACTCCTTGAAAACATTGTTCAAGAGGTGATAAAGACTTTATGAAAGTGATAATGGCACGAAAGGCCGGGTTTTGCATGGGAGTGCGCCGGGCCGTGCAACTGGCTATAAAAGCCTCCTACGAGGCTGAAAAGCCAGTTTATACCTATGGCCCCCTTATTCATAATGACCAGGCTTTAAAACTTCTTGAGATGTTAGAGATAAGGCCTATTAAAGAAATTCCGGAGAAAGCTAAGGGCACTATAATTATTCGGGCCCATGGTGTTCCCCCTGAAGATAAAGAACGTCTTAAAAAAGTTGGCTTTAAAATCATTGATGGCACTTGTCCTAGGGTCTCAAGAGTTCAGGCTCTGGCGAGACGCTTTAGCCGTGAAGGCTACTGGGTGGTAGTAGTGGGAGACCCTGATCATGCCGAAGTAAAAGGCATTCTGGGTTATGCCGGGGAAAAGGGCCTAGTGGTTAGTAGCTTTAAAGACTTAGAGCATCTTCCTTCGCTTGATAAGTACGTAATCCTTTCTCAGACTACTCAGGATGAAGAATTTTTTAAGTTAATGGTAGAGGAGCTTCTTTCCCGTTACCCTGGCGGAAAAGTTTATAACACTATCTGTAACGCCACCCATAATCGCCAGCAAGAGGTAAGGCGCCTCTGTAAATTGTGTGACGCGATTGTAGTGGTAGGTGGCAAGCACAGCGCCAACACCAAAAGGCTTGCCATGATTGCCCGGGAAGAGGGGAAAGACGTATTTTTAGTGGAAACCGCTGAGGAGCTTGACCGGGAAGCCTTGAAAAAATATCGCCAGGTAGGGGTTACCGCTGGAGCCTCCACCCCTAATTGGGTCATTAACCAGGTAATTCGTACCCTTGAAGAAATTCCTTCTCCCTATGAATCTTCTTTTTTGAGATGGGGGCGAAAGTTTTTGCGCTTTCTCTGCGAAAGTAACCTCGCCCTTTGCTTGGGGGTCTTTCTATTGAGCCTTGCCGCTCTTTTTATAAATGGCAGGCCCTTTGATCTTCGTTTGGCGGTTTTAGCTACGGCTTTTCTTTTTAGCGCTCACACGGTTAACCGCCTGGTGGACTTAAAATCTCTTTATCTCAATGACCCGGCTCGCGCCACGTTTTTAGGGAAAAACCGCTTTCTTTTTATTGGTTTGACATTTTTGGGCTTCATGCTTTCCTTAATTATTGCCTGGCTCGTTGATAAGACGGTTTTCGTGATGACCTCTTTTATGACTATGGGAAGCCTGCTTTATAGTCTTCCGTTTTTGGGAAGAAAAAATGCTTTGTCGCCTGTTCAGCGTATTCCTGGGGTAAGAAGTCTTTTTATTGCCTTTGGTTGGTGGATAACAATAATCTGGCCTATTATTTTGGCTTACGGTTATAAGAGTTCTCTCATGTGGTTTGGTTATCTGGTGCTTTTGGTGGCTTTTTTGCGGGCAGTTCTTCTGGAAATACTTGAGTTTCAAGGGGATGGTTTTGTAGGTAAAGAGACTCTTCCTGTTTTTCTGGGGGTTGAAAAAACTTTTCTGTGTCTAAAGTTTTGCTGGATCTTTATCGGGCTTTCTATCCTGGGTGGTTTTTTGTGGGGTGGATATCCTAAACATTTTCTATCTTTACTGGTTGTGCCTTTTTATTCTTTCTGGGTTTTAAATCAATACGAAAAGGCCCTTCTTGGCCGCAATTTGGAGCTTGAGGTTTCAGCGGAAGGTCTTCCTTTAATTACAGGGTTAAGTGTTTTGGTAGGAAAGGGGATCAATGGCCTTTTCCGCTGACACTAAATTTATGAAAATGGCCCTGGAAGAGGCTATTTTAGCGGCAGAAGCCGAAGAAGTGCCGGTGGGAGCAGTTTTGGTATCTGAGGCAGGAGAAGTGTTGGCCAAAGCCCACAACAAGCCCATTTCCCTTTGCGACCCTACGGCCCATGCGGAAATTTTGGCATTACGCCAGGCAGCCAAAAGAGTTGGTAACTACCGTCTTTTAGGAACTACACTTTATGTAACCCTTGAGCCTTGCCCAATGTGTGCAGGGGCTTTAGTATATGCTAGGGTAAGACGACTGGTTTTTGGGGCCTTTGACCCTAAAGCTGGAGCTTGTGGTTCGGTATATAATATAGTTAATGATGAAAGATTAAATCACCGCCTGGAAGTTTTGGGCGGGGTTTTAGCTGATGAAGCTTTAGCTCTTTTAAAAAGTTTTTTTGAGAAGAAGCGGAGGGGTGCCCGAGTGGTCGAAGGGGGCGGCCTCGAAAGCCGCTGAGGGTCTTTCGGCCCTCCGGGGGTTCGAATCCCTCCCCCTCCGCCAGATAATGGGAATTTTAAATGTTACTTGCCTGTGGTTTAAAGGCTATTGCAGAAAAGGAAATATTTAGGTAATTTATAAGCTTACTTGCGGAGGGGTGCCCGAGCGGCCGAAGGGGCACGACTGGAAATCGTGTGTGCGGGCTAAACCCCGCACCGTGGGTTCGAATCCCACCCCCTCCGCCATTTTATTTAGACTCAAATCCCAACAAATATATGGCTGCTGGGTCCTGCGCGACGGATCCCTGTGAACCCCGCCAGGCCCGGAAGGGAGCAACGGTAGCAGGGCTCTCCGGGTGCCGCAGGGGTGCCCAGCGGCCGCCAGTGGAAGCGCCAGGGGCCTGGTGGCCCCCCCGGGCTTCAAACCCGGTGCACCGTCGGAGACGGCGGTGGGTGGGTTCGATTCCCATGCGCTTCCGCCATTTTTGTTTATAACCTTGAGCTTATATTTAAATCAGCCACATCTTCTGGATTGTTTCGTCTCTCCGCTTCTTGTAGTGATAAAGGAAGTTCTCACTGCGAGCCCCTCAGGGGTGAAGCAATCTCAGCCCAAACAATCTCTGATTCCTTCGCTAGTACTCAGGACAAGGATTAATTGTCGGTCCTGCGGGGCCCCTCGTTACTTCATGGCCTACGGCCTTCCTTGCAATAATAACGAAACCGAAGTTTAGAATTCTGCAAAAGCTTCTGAATAGATACCTTTCTTTTTATTTGACAAATTTTTATCTATATGATTGCCTGGCTTAATAAAAACATAAAGGGGAAACTTTTATGAAAATTTTTGTGTATATGCTATTTGTAATGACAATTGCAGCTAATAGTTTTGCTAATTCAGATTTTGAGCAAGCTCTAAAGGCTTACAAGGCTGGTAATTTTACAGAGGCAGCTAAACTTTATCAAAAGGCCTGCGATAATGGACATGCATTAGGATGCTACCACCTCGGTGAGATGTATAAGAAAGGAAAAGGAGTCAAGCAAAACTTAGAAAAGGCCTTTCAATTTTTCCAAAAGGCCTGTAATGGTGGAGTGGCTAAGGGGTGTTATCACCTAGGTATTATGTACAGTTTTCTCCAAAATCACACAGAAGCGGTGAAATTTTTCAATAAAGCCTGTGAAGGGGAATATGCAAAAGCATGTTACCATCTAGGCACTTTGTATGAAAGCGGTTCCGCTGTTAAACAAGATTTAACAAAAGCAATCCAATTTTACAAAAAAGCTTGTGATCATGGGTCTATGCTAGCCTGTTTTAGTATAGGCTCAATGTATTACACTGGTCAAAATGTAAGTAAAGATTTATCAAAAGCACTCCAATTTTTTGAAAAAGCCTGTAATGGCGGATATGCATCAGGATGCTATAACCTTGGTGTAATGTATTCTCGTGGTGACGGTGTCAACCAGGACAAAAGTAAGGCATATCAATATTATAAAAAGGCGCTAAAATTGGGAGCAAGTCGTGCTCAGGGTGCCTTGGATACTCTATGTAAAGAAAGCCCTCAGGTGTGTAAATAAAACTAATTTGTACCTTTAAGGGAGAGACTGCTTGGGGGCTTCGCCCTTCGTAATGACGAGTAAAGAGAAGGTTCACAATGACACCCTTTTTTCGTCACTGCGAGCGAAGCGAAGCAGTCTCTGAGATTGCCGGGTTGAAATTGCTTCGGCCTCTGACAAGGCCTGCAATGAGCTGGCCTTGGTGTCACTGCTAGGAAATGCTTTATTCCGCTCAGGATAAGCGATGCAGTCTCAGGACAACTGAACGGTTTATTAGAGAGCTTTGCAGAGTTTTTTCAAAAGTTAGCAATATTAAACTTTTTTCAAGTTTTTCAAGTTTTATAACTTATGCCTTTACGCCGCTGTATTCTTTTATTGTTAGACGGTTTAGCAGATAGGGCTCAACCCGCTCTGGATAACAAAACTCCCCTTCAAGCCGCAAAGACTCCCAATCTTGATTATCTCGCCCAAAAGGGCCTTTGTGGGTTTATGCACGCTGCTCGTCCAGGGATTCCTTTGCCAAGTGAAATGGCTCATTTCGCCCTTTTTGGCTATGAAAACGAATTTCCTGGTCGAGGCCCTTTGGAAGCCCTGGGGGCAGGTATAGAGCTTGAGCCTGGCGAGGTAGCGGTTCTTGCTCGCCTGGTAAGTGTAGAAGTCAAAGATGGAGGGCTTTACATTGTAGAGGACAGATTTAAAGTCACGCCTGAAGAAAAAGAGGCTATTTTTTCAGCCCTTCCCCAGTTTTCTACCCAAGAACTAACAATAACTTTTAAGCCTATTTCTGGTGTGAGAGGGGTGCTGGTGTTAAAGGGTGAAGTTTCGGCTTCTTTTTCTGATACTGATCCTTTAAAGTCAAAAGCCCCGGTTTTTGAGTTAGAACCTCTTTCTTTTGATAAAACTACTTTAAAAACTGTTCAAGCATTAAAACAGTATCTTATTGAAGTTTGGCAAGTCCTTGAAAGGCATCCTGTAAATAAAAGACGGCGGGAAAGGGGGCTTTTCCCTTTAAATTTTTTGGCTATCCATCGGCCTGGGAAGATGCAAAAGGTAGAGCCGTTTGCAAAGCGGTGGGGGCTTAGGCCTTTGACTATTTCTTCTGGAGTTATTTACTGGGGCATAGGCAAGTACCTGGATTTTGAAGTAGAAAAGGCCGAAGAAGCAGGAGATGTTGCCCGGGAGTTTTCCGAGCGTTTAAGAATAGCGCAAACTCTTTCTCAAGAGTTTTCTTTTATCCACGTCCATCATAAAGGGCCTGACGAAGCCGCTCATAAAAAAGACCCTTTTCTTAAAAAGAAGGTCATAGAAGTTTTTGACCAGGTTATTGGAGAAAATTTAAGTTGGCTTACCTCTCCAGAAAATCTCCTAGTGGTTACTTCAGACCATGCCACACCATCAAGTGGTCCGTTAATACATGGTGGAGAGCCTGTCCCTCTAATCTTTTATGGAAAGGGAGTGTGGCAGGATGGAGTAAAGGAGTTTTCCGAAATAGCCTGTGCCAGTGGAGCCTTAGGCCGAATTAAGGCTCAGGATTTTATGTATCTGGTGCTTAATTTTTTGGAAATGGCTATCTTAAGTGGCCTTCGTTATGGTAAAGTACCAAGGCCTTACTTTTCTGAAAAGACAAAAGCCTTTAAAGTGTAACTATGAAACCTATATTCGGTGTAGTTCACGGAAGATTTCAAATTTTTCATCTGGATCACCTCAAATACGTAAAAGCGGCGGCTGAGAGGTGTCAACATCTGGTGGTAGGCATAACCAATCCTGATCCTGAAAGAACTAAGTTTGACCCGGCTGACCCCAAACGCAGTTCAAAAGAGGCTAACCCCCTTACTTATTTTGAAAGGCACCTCATGGTAAAGACAAGTCTTTTAGAAGAGGGATTTAGGCCGGATAGCTTTTCTGTAGTACCTTTCCCCATAAATTTCCCGGAGCTCTGGGAGTATTATGTTCCACTTGAGGCAGTTTTTTATTTGACCATCTATGATGACTGGGGGCGTAAAAAGTTTGAGCTTTTTCGCCAAAGGGGCCTTAAAGTAGAAGTGCTCTGGGAAAAACCCATTGAAGAGAAGGGGATAACAGCTACAAGAGTAAGAGAACTTATAAAAACAGGCGACGAAAAATGGAAAACCCTGGTGCCTAGAGGAACAATCAAAGTGCTAGAAGAGTTAAACTTAATAATCAAACTTGAGGAGAGATCATGTTAGACCTTATCCCTAAATATTTAAGCGACTTAAGAAGTAAGAAGCCACTTGTTCACAATATTACCAACTTAGTAGTGATGAACGTCACGGCCAATGCCCTGCTGGCCATAGGGGCTTCTCCGGTAATGGCCCATGCCGAAGAGGAACTTGAAGACATGTTGAAGTTAGCCAATGCGCTGGTTGTAAACATTGGCACGCTTAATAGCCACTGGATAAAATCCATGGAGAAGGCTGTAAAAATTGCCTCTGCCATGGAAAAGCCAATAGTTCTTGACCCTGTGGGAGCGGGAGCCACCAGGCTTAGGACCCAGGTGGCTTTAAGGCTCCTTGAGGCCGGAGATATAACCGTTCTGCGCGGCAACTTAGGTGAGATAGCAGCCCTTTTAGGCGAAGGAGGAAAGACTCGCGGCGTAGATACCGCTGATTATAAAGAAGACCTGGCGCAGATGGTAGCGGTTGAAGCCACCAAGCGTTTTAATTTAGTGGTAGCTGTTACCGGGGCTACGGATTTTATAAGTGATGGCAAAGAACTTTACGCTATAAAAAATGGAGTGTCTCTCCTTGGGCGGGTAACTGGCACTGGTTGTATGGCCACGGCTCTTATTGGTGCTTTTTGTGCGGTAGCTGAGCCTTTATCAGCCGCGGTAAGTGCTCTGACCGTTTTGGGGGTAGCGGCGGAAAAGGCTTACGAAGACGCTCCGTACCCTGGAAGTTTTCATGTACGTCTCTACGATTGGCTTTACCGCATAGACTCAGATTTATTAAAAGAAAAGATGGAGGTAAAAGCCCTTGTCTTTTAGAGACAAGTTAAGGCTTTATGTCCTTACCGAGAGAAAGCTAGCTCCAGAAGTAGAAGCGGTAAAAGCGGCCCTTGATGGTGGGGCTACCGCTATTCAGTTAAGGCTTAAAAATGTTCCCACCAGAGAAGTCCTGGAAGTGGCTGAAAAGCTTAGAAAGCTAACCCAAGAATACGGGGCGCTTTTTTTCGTGAATGACCATTTAGATATAGCCCTTGCCGTTCAGGCTGACGGTATTCAATTAGGACCAGACGACTTGCCAGTGAGTGTAGCCAAAAAACTTGCGCCCAGTCTTATTATCGGGGCTTCAGTTTATAGCCTTGAGGAGGCCCTTAAGGCCGAAGCTGAAGGAGCAGACTATTTAGGGGCTGGTGCTGTTTTCCCTACGGATACCAAAAGTGAAGCCAGCGTTCTGGGGCTTGAAGGTTTAAGAGAAATAGTAGCTTCGGTAAAAATTCCTGTGGTGGCCATTGGAGGAATAAACCACGAGAATGTCCTTGAGGTTTTAAAAACAGGAGTTCACGGCATAGCCGTGGTCTCAGCTATTATGGGGGCTCCAGATATCAAAGAAGCTACTGAGAAAATGAAAACTTTGTTAAATAAATAGCAGCTTGAGAGTTCTCATTATTAATTTTAGAGCATAAAACAGATGGCAATTTTAGGGCTGTCATTGCAGGTTCTCTCTTTGTCATTGCGAGCGAAGCGAAGCAATCCCTGTCTCGAGCGTAGCGAAGGGATCTGAGATCGCCACGGCGACTAAGTTGCCTGGCAATGACGCTCTGTAATGTAAAATGTGCTCCCATCAATAAT
>NZ_LSFI01000068.1 GCF_001642325.1 Thermodesulfatator autotrophicus
AGTTGCCTGGCAATGACGCTCTGTAATGTAAAATGTGCTCCCATCAATAATGAGATTGGTCTTAAGATTGGTTTTTCCGTTTTTGACCTCAAGCCAGAAATGTCCTAGAATTTTTCCATCACTTTTTTGGTGAGTTACCAAAACAAATGTAGTTTTGTTTTTTCTTTGCCAATCTTTTAAAAAGGATATGACTAGATTTTTATTTTTTTCATCAAGGGCACTAAAGGGTTCATCAAGGAGTAAAAGGTCGGGTTTTCTGGCAAGGGCCTGAACCAAAGCTGCCCTTTGGCGTTCTCCTCCTGAAACTTCAAAAGGTTTCCGATCTCGCAGAGACCAGAGCCCAAAAATACGTAGAAGTTTTTCCCCTTCTTCTTTTTCTACGGCAGTGAGGGCTATATTTTTCCTCAAAGAAAGATGAGGAAATAAAACTCCTTCTTGAAAAACAAAAGCAAGACTTCTTTTACGTGCAGGAATAAATAAATTTCTATCGGTATCAACCCATAAATTATTTTTAAAAGAAATTTTACCTTTATCAGGGATTTCTAGACCTGCCAAAATGCGCAATAACGTAGTTTTTCCAGAACCTGACGGACCAAATAAGACCAAGGTTTTACCCTCGGGAATAGAAAAACTGGCTTCAATATTAAAGGCAGACAATTTTTTTGAAAATTTTACTTTAAGAGACATGGCTTTTGTCTCCTTTCAAGGCTTATGGCGAGCCACAAGACCACATAGCTTAACACTAGAAGCACAAGAGAAAGATAGGCGGCCTTCTGGTATTCAAGGGCTTCTACGTAAGTATATATGGCAATAGAGGCCACCAGTGTTTTTTCTGGAATGCCTCCGCCAACCATGAGAACTACACCGAATTCTCCCAAAGTGTGGGCAAATGTTATTATGGTAGTATTTCAGTAATTGTGTCCGAAAA
>NZ_LSFI01000069.1 GCF_001642325.1 Thermodesulfatator autotrophicus
ACAATTACTGAAATACTACCAGCAACAATTATTCCAGAGAAAATATAACGATATAATCAGTAGTTATATAGAATCTAAAAATGGGCTGGATTTTAGTGTCCAAAATTGAAAAAATCAAAACTTTATAAAAAATTGGTAAAAACAATGGAAAAGCTCTGTTATCAAGAATTTCTTGTTTTTTTTATCTGTTTAATTAGTTGTTTTGAAGTGTTCATTTTTGAAACTTTTAACAAACATATCGCGTGGAGGTTAACATTAGGGATTGCTTCGCTTCGCTCGCAATGACAAA